>JACMPN010000190.1 GCA_014377495.1 Candidatus Sericytochromatia bacterium | reverse complement strand
GCACGCGTACCCGGTACGCGCCCGTAGCCACGTTATTGAAGCGGAATTGGCCGACGGTTCCACCGTCAGTCAGGATCGTACCGCCGGTCACCGTGACGGCCGAGGGGCCATCGAGGTAAAAGCCGTTGAGGATGCGCCCACCCGTGCCCATCAGGGCGTTCGAGTAATTCTGGCCGGCGGTGGCGCCCTGATCCAGAATCAGTTCGATCTCGTAGAAGGTGACGCTGCTGGTGAGGACCTGGGTGGTGGCTTTGGTGGCGAATGCCCCGGTGGGCTGGCCCAGACCGACGGAGATGGACTTGCCGCCGGCATGCCCGACGTCCACCATCGCCTGGTGGAGGGCGGCGGCGCCCGTCCGGATGGCCTCGTTGCCCACCCCACCCATCAGCGGTGCATTGCATCCCAACGACAGGCAGGCGAGCGCTGCCAGCATGAGCGGATGGCGAAACATGGACATGGGCGTTTCCTCTACAGATGCCAGCGGACAACGAGCGAAGCCCCACCCGGCCGGGTGGGCCAGGGGACTACAGGTCGGTCTGACCGATCGCGGGGCCCGCACCACCGGCGGCAGTCGTGATGCCGACATTGACAGGGTCGTTCTGGGCATCCTTCAGGTTGAGGGTGCAGGCCAGGTTGCCGGCGATGGAGTAGGCCGTGCCGCTGCCCAGGGACACGGTGGCCGTGCCGTCCGAAACTTCCCAGCCACCATTGGTCGTGAAGACGCTGTCCCCCTTGTTGAGCTCTTCGGGGCCGGTCCCGGGCGTCGTGGCGCCCTTGCTGGCCTTGACCCGGAACCGGTAGGTGCCCGGCATCACGTTGGTAAAGGCGAAAGCGCCCTGCGTGCTGCCGTCCGTGAGTGTGCCGGGGACGACGGTGGCGTTGGGGGTCCCGTCAAGGAATACGGTCGCCTTGATGTCGCCAGCGACGATACCGGCGCCGTAGTCGGTGGCGGGGGAGGAGCCCTTGTCGGTGATCAGTTCAACGTTATAGAAGGTGATGTCGTTGATCGAAACGGCCCCCGCCGCTTTCGTCTGGAAGCCGGATTGGGGATTGAGTGACAGACTGATGTTCCCGGTGCCTTGGTTGCCCATGCTCACCAGCGTCATCGGATTGCCGAGGCTGGTGAAGGCAGGGGCGGTCACGGGCTGCGGGGCGCATCCGAGCGCCGAAACGGTCGCCGCCAAAGCCAGGAGGAAACTTCCGGACAGGGTGCTTCGGGACATGGAGGGCGCCTTTCTCAATGGGTATACAGGGGAGCGGCGTCGCCACCGGTGCCGGCTCAGCCGGTTGTCCGGTCGCCTTGGCACGGACTGTGGGCTGCCTGTTAACTCACTGTACAGAGCGGGGCGTGGCGCGGTCCACCAGCCAGTTCACAGTCGGAGCGTGTTCCCCATCACGCGCCAGAACTGCCTCGTGGGCTGCGTTATCGGCAGCGTGTGGGTTGTGCAATTTGTTTCACGGACGTGCCGCAGATGTTTTACAAAAATAAAGTCTGGGCATACCAAGGTCGCCGATTGGATGGGCGCCCCGCAGCGGGTCCTGACGACCTTGGCCGGGCGCAGGCAAATCGCCAGCGTCCGCACGCGTTAGCGTGAGGAAAACGGAGCATGACGGAGATCGGTCGGAAGGGCTTTAGGCTGCGGGTGGCAGGCCAGGACTGACTTCGGCGCGTGCAGTCGTGCAGGCGGCGGCCTTGCGGAATGGTGGATTTTCCCCGACAATCGAAGGCAGGCCGTCGGTTTTCCCGACTTCCGCCCGTTTTTCCCGGTTCGTCAAGGTGGTATTGCTTGCAGTGATCGAATTCGAAGACCTCAACAAATCCGTCGGTGCCACGCACATTCTGCGGAATATCAAGCTCATGGTCGCACCCGGCGAAAAGATCGCCGTCATCGGCCCATCGGGCTCTGGCAAAAGCACTTTGCTCCACTGCATCAACGGCTTTGAGTCCTTCGACTCCGGCAAGCTGACCGTGATGGGTCACCTCCTGCATGACCGCCGCTGCAACCTCCAGGCCTTACGGGCCGAGGTCGGCATGGTCTTCCAGGGGTTCTTCCTCTTTCCCCACCTCACCGTCCTGCGCAACATCATGCTCGGACCCGTCCAGGTGCGCGGTTGGGCCCCGGCCGACGTCGAGGCGCACGCCCGCCAGCTCCTCGACAAGGTGGGTCTCCCTGACAAGGCCAACCACTACCCCAGTCAGCTGTCCGGTGGGCAGGCGCAGCGGGTGGCCATCGCCCGCGCCCTGGCCATGCGGCCGCAGGGCCTGCTGTTCGATGAGCCGACCTCTGCCCTCGATCCCGAAATGACCAAGGGAGTCCTCGACACGATGATGCAGCTGGGACGTGACGGCCTGACGATGGCCATGGTCACCCACGAGATGGCGTTTGCCCGTGAGTTTGCTGACCGGATCATTTTCATCGATCGCGGCGAGATCATCGAGGATTCGCCGCCGGCGCAGTTCTTCGAGCGCCCGAAGACGGAACGGGCCCGGGATTTCCTCATTCACAGCGGCCGGCCGCGGACGAAACTGCTGGGATGACACGATTTTTCCTACTCTGCCTGCTGCTCGCCGGTGGTTTCATCCTCCCCGCCCATGCCGCTCTGCCCGGACAGATCCGCTGGGGCGCCGATGCCGAGGGCGGCGCGCCCTACATTTTTCCTGATCCGGCCAACCCCAGCAAGCTGATCGGCTTCGAGGTCGATCTGGCCGATGCCCTGTCGGCCGAGTTGCACCGGCCCTTCGTCGTCGGTCAGAACACCTGGGACAATCTTGTGCCGGCCTTGCGCCGGGGCGACATCGATCTGATCATCAACGGCCTTGAAGTCACCCCCGAGCGCCAGCAGCAGATCAGCTTCAGCATTCCCTACTACGCCTACAGCGAGCAGGTGCTGGTACGCCGCGACGAGACCCGCATCAAGGGTTTTGACGACCTGAAGGGCCATACGGTCGGGACGCTGGGTGCCTCGGTGGCCGAACGCCTGTTGCGCGAGCTGCCGGGGATGGAGCCGAAGCTTTACAGCGACATGTATGCCATCCATCGTGACCTGGCCCTTGGCCGCCTGGACGCCGTCTTTCTGGACGGACCCTGTGCCGCCTTTTATGCGCCCCAGAATCCGACGCTCATGCCGGTTGGCAAACCCGTCGGCAACGGTGTCTACGCCATCGGCGTCCGCCTGGACGACACGGAGTTGCGCCGCGCCGTCGATGGCGCCCTGCGAAAGCTCTATGCCGAAGGCCGGATCGAGCAGATCATGCGCAAATGGCGCCTTTTCGACGACGCTCAGATCGCCCTGGCCCAAAACCCCAAGCTGCCCGAGGCGACCCCGGTCACCAAGACGGACACCTCCAGTCGCCTGAAGTACCTGCCGCTGCTGCTCGAAGGGGCGGTGACGACCCTGTGGATCTCCTGTGTGGCCATGTTCTTTGCCGTCGCCCTGGGTTTGACGCTGGCGATGATCCGCCTGTTTGCGCCGGCCCCTTTCGCCTGGCTGGCCATCGGGTACATCGAGATCGTCCGGGGCACGCCCCTGCTCATCCAGCTGTACCTGCTCTACTACGGCCTGCCGTCGCTGGGGATCAAGCTGTCGCCGACGATGGCGGCCATCACGGGTCTGGCCCTGAATTACGCCGCCTACGAGGCGGAGAACTACCGGGCCGGCATCCGGGCCATCCCCAAGGGCCAGCTCGAAGCCGCCTACGCCCTCGGCATGACCCGCATGCAGGCCTTGGTCCACGTGATCATGCCGCAGGCGGTGCGTGTGGCCCTGCCGTCCGTGACCAACGACTTTATCGCCCTGTTCAAGGACTCGTCACTGGTCTCGGTGATCACGATGGTCGAGCTGACCAAGGTCTACGGGATGTTGGCCAGCACCACGTACGACTACATCGGCCTCGGGCTGATCACGGCGGCGATTTACTTCGGTATCGGTTACCCGGTCGCCCGTTTCGCCTCCTGGCTGGAGCGCCGCCTGGATATCCAGAACCGGCCTGCGGGCAGTCAGACGGCAAAGCCGCGGGTCGCCGCCCGTCAGTAGGTGTCGTCTGAGCGCCGGCTAGTCAGGCCGAGGGCGTTGCCGCACCCGCCCAAGCTCCCTGAGGCGCTGTCGTCCGGTGTCTCCCAGCACTCGACCCGCCCAATCAGCTTTTGACGATCATGACTTTTTCGATGCGAGGCCCCTGCACGGCCGTGACCGTGAACTCGATCGACTCGTATTGCAGCTTTTCGCCGGCAAACGGGATGTGGCCCAGCTGGGAGAGGATGAAGCCCGCCAACGTCTGATACGGACCGTAGGGCAGGTTGATCTGCACCTGGTCGTTGACGTCGTCGATCGTCACGGAGCCCTCGACGACAGCCGTCTTTTCGTCGACCGTCTGGACCTGCTCCTCGTTGTCGACGTGATGTTCGTCTTCAATGTCGCCGACGATTTCCTCCAGGAGGTTCTCGATGGTGACGATGCCCTCGGTGCCGCCGAATTCGTCGGCGACGATGACCATCTGCAGCCGGCGCTTCTGCATCAGCGGCAGCAGTTCGGCGATTTTCTTGTTTTCCGGGATGAAGACGGGCGGCGTCAGTAACGGCGTGATCGGCTGGTCCATTTCACCCAGCTTGCCGGCCAGACTGATCAGGGCGTCCTTGAGGTGGACGATGCCGATGACGGTGTCGATCGAATCGCGATACACCGGATAACGGCTGTGTCCCGAGGCGCCGGCCGCTTCCAGTAAATCCCTGTAGGTGGCGCTCTCCGGCAGGCCGATGACCCGGGTGCGGGAAACCATCACCTCGCTGGCCACCGTGTCGCCGAACTCGAAGACGTTCTGCAGCAACTCACGCTCTTCGTGCTGGAGGATCCCTTCGGTGCCGCTGAGGTCGATCATCATCCGCAATTCCTCTTCGGTGACGAAGGGGGAATGGGGGCGCAGGTGGTGGCCCGTCAGGCGCAGGATGGCCGTCGTGAAGAGGTTGAGGATCGTGATGATCGGCGTGAGCAGGTTGACCAGGACAAGCATCGGCCGGGCCACGAACAAGGACACCTTTTCAGCGTTCTGGGCGGCAAAGGTCTTGGGGGTGATCTCGCCGAAGATGACCACGAAAACCGTCAGGACGAAACTGGAAAGCAGGACGCTCTTGCCGGGGAAAACCGACGTCGCCAAGGCGGTGCCCAAGGAGGAGGCGATGATGATGAAGAAGTTTTCCGTGGTCAGGATCGTCGCAAAGAGCTTGTCGTGCTTTTCGACGAGCTTGGCCACGGCGAGCGCGTTCTTGACGCCTTGATCGGCGAGATTGCGGATACGGATCTTGCTGACGGACAGGAGGGCAGCTTCACTGCCGGCGAGTAGGGCGACAAAAATCACGCAGAGAACCATCATGCCGAGCGTGAAGGGGATGTTGTCGACTCCTAGGGGAACGGTTGCTTCCATGAGGGGGGCCGCTAAGGCCCGCTAGTTATGCTCCTTTTGCCAATAAAAAACGATTTGCAGTATAGCATTCATTTGGACAGCCTTAGGGCTTGTGACCGCTCGTGCCGTCCCCGAGCACGCTGCCGGCCACCCGTGTCTGGCGCACCGTGGCCCGGATCCAGTCACTCACAGCCAATGTCTGACCTGCCGCGCCTGCCGGTGGGACCAGGACGGTCAGATCCGCCCATTTGCCGGGGGTCAGACTGCCGATGGCATCCTCCCAGCCCAGATGGCGGGCCGCCTCCAGCGTCACCTGACGGAGCAGGCGGGCTGCCGGCCATGACAGTCGGGCCATCGTCGGTTGGGTGCATTCGCCGCGCAGATCCAGGCTGCCGCTGCTGGCCGCCGAATCCGTGCCGATGCCCCAACTCAGACCGGCGTGTTCCCACTGGGTCACATCGCCGGTCCCGCATCCGAGCCCGGCATTGCTGCGCGGGCAGTGGACGGCGATGACCCCGGCATCCCGCAACAGGACCCGTTCTGCCGGCCCCGTGTGGACGCAGTGCGCCGCCAGCATGCCGGGTCGCAGCAACCCCGCCGCATGCAGGATGCGGATGGGGTGGCCATGTGGCGGGACGTAAGGCGGCAGGCCCAAAGCCGCGTGGTAGTCAGGAATCGGACTTGACTCGCCGGCAAACCAGGCCAGCTCGGCCGGGGACTCGGCCAGATGGGTGCTCAGTCGCAAATCACGGGCCTCGGCCAAGGCATTGAGGCGGGCCCAATGGGCCACCGACACGGTATACGGGGCGTGGGGGGAAATTCCCAGGCGCTGCCGGTCACCCGTATGCTCCGCCAATCGGTCCAGCCGCTCACTGACCCGCTGCACGGCCGCAGCCCCATCGTCGAGGCCGAAGGATTCCTGATAGAACACCCCCCGCAACCCCAGCCGATTGGCGGCGATGAGCGAGGCACCGGTGGGTGTCGTATCGGCGACACAGGTCACCCCGGCGGCCAGACTGGCCAGGACGCCGGCTTCGGCCGAAGCCAGGCGCTGGGCCAGAGTCCAGTCCCGTGTCGCCCCGATCAGCCGGAGGATCCACGCGTGCAGCGGCCCCCCACTGGTCGGCACGTGGGTGTATTCCAAGTGGGTGTGCAGGTTGATCAGCCCCGGCACGAGGATCCCGTCCGGATGGTCCTCGGCTGTCAGTCCCCAACGGTCGCCAGGTAGGTCCGCCTGGCGACCGACGGCGGCAATCCGCCCAGCGGCATCGATGGTCAGAAACCCGCCCGGAATCGGGTCTTGATCGACAGGACAGATCAGACCGGCGGTGATGAGGTGGTGGGGATTGGCAATGTTCATAGTGAAACGCACGGACAGGCCGCCCTACGGTGCGTCCGGCCCCCCTCCTGCCGGTCCCCCGCCAGGGGGCACCAGAAGCAGCGCAGTCGGACCACTATCGCCCTCCCCACCTATGTCAGCCGGTTTAGGACATCCTTTGAAATCGCCTTGAGGGTGGCGAAGACGCCCCGGCCTTCGGTGGCCACGGCCTCGAAGCTGGGCACACCCTTTTTGTTGAGCTGGCGGTCCAGCTCTTCCAAGGGCAGGGCGTCCGGCAGGTCCCGCTTGTTGTATTGCAGGATCCAGGGCAACGAATCCAGCGTCAGGCCGTACTCGGCGAGGTTCTCTTCCATGTTCTTCAGGCTGTAGAGGTTGTCCTCCATCGCCGTGGGCAGGGAGTCGGCGACGAAGATGACGCCGTCGGCGCCATTGAGGATCAGCTTGCGGCTGGCGTTGTACTCCACCTGGCCTGGCACCGTGTAGAGGCTGAACTTCGTCCGGAAACCCTGCACGGACCCCAGATCCAACGGCAAAAAGTCGAAGAAGAGGGTCCGCTCGTTTTCCGTGTTCAGGGAGATCATCTCACCGCGGATGCTCGGGTTGAGCTGCTTGTGGATGTATTCGAGGTTGGTCGTCTTGCCGCCCATGCCGGTGCCGTAAAAGACGATTTTGCAGTTGATCTCGCGACTGGCGTAATTGATCAGGGCCATGCCGGTTACTCCCCTACCCGTGTGGCGGCGGCATCGGGGGCCCCGTTGGCGAGTGGCGTTGGTTTTGCTTGGTACATGGCTTGGATTTCCCGGCTGAGCTCGGCACCCAGTTGCTGGCTCTTCAGCTTGATCATGCCCAAAGTGGTGTTTTCGTCAAAGACCACCGTCAGCATGTCGTGCGTGTCGAGCAAGGCGATAAAGAGGTTGAACTTCTGTCCCTGCTGGAACATCGTCTTGAACTCCTGCTCACCGAGCAGGCGGGCGATCTCCCGGGTGCTGGAAAAGGCCCCGGCCACCAGGGCGGAAAGCGCCATGGAGTATGGGTTGGCTTCGCCGGCTGTGGCGATCGTCTGCCCGGACTTTTCGACGAGCAGCAGATACTTCGCTTTGGTTTCGTGACGCAGGCGTTCCAGGATGGCCTGGACGTTCTGCATGCCCTGCTCGGTGATGACCAGGGAGGAGAGTTGGGGGTTTAGCATGTTGCGTCGTCCGCCTTGGCTGTGACGATCTCCAGTGCGAGCCAGCGTTGTTTGAGTGACTGCGCCAATGCGCCGGCCGGCTCGCCTGTCCGCTCCGTAGCAGACCGTAGCAACGTGTGCCCATAAACCGGAATGATGAAACCCGCCAGCTCGTGCAGGAACGCCTCATACGTCGAAAGCTGTTCTTCTGCCGTGCGGGCAAACGGGATTTTGTCCGTAATCTTACCACCGCTCCACGCCAAGTTCCAGTGCTGGCCCTCGATGGCGGCCTGTAACTGGCGGTCCAGCTCCGCAATCAGCTTGAAGCCGCTGATCGCCGAAAAGCCCGTGTAGACCTCGGCCGTCAGCCGCTGGAACCAGCGGTGCAGGGCTCCCGCCTGCGTCGGGTCCAGCCGGACCAGCCCGGAGATCAGCCGCTCGGCCAGTCCATGGGCCAGGCTCACGGTCGTCCCGCCGGCCGCAGCCACCAGCTCACTGGCACTGGCCCCGCCCAAGGCGAGCGGCAGCGTGCCGTCGGACTCGCCGACCCAGGCCGCCCGGGAGTCCGGTCCCCAGCCTGGGGCCAGATCGCTGATCCGCAACCAGGCTTCCTGCCGGAGGGGCCCTTCGCCCAGGATGTCGGCCACAGAGGCCTTGATCGTCGTCGTGCCGCCGGGCTCGCCGACGGGGCCCTCCACAAACGTGAACTGGCCCTCAGGCCAGATCAGCCAGGGATAGACGGCCTCGGTCCCCTGCAGAGCGCCGAGGCTGGCGTGGATCAGGGCACCCGTCTGCCAGATCAGCTCCCCGTGCAGGACGGGGGTCTCGATGTTCAGCCGGCCCGTGCGCTGGCCGTGTTCGAAAATCCGCAGCAGGTCGGCCAGGGAAAATTCGCGCAGATCACCTTGCAGATTCATTGGGCCACCATCACAAGCAGGCCTTCCCGGACCGTCGAATCGCCCACGGCCGTGGGATAGGTCAGGTCGTGGGTCGCCTCGCGGAACACGCCGCTGCGCCGCAGGGAGATGATCGACACCCACTCGTCCCGGGTGAAGGGCGCCCCCTCCTGATAGGAAAGAATCCAGTAGGGCATCGCCTCGCACTGGGCCAGCAGGGCGTCGATGGCGGACCGGTACTGGCCCCGCTCGGTGAAGGTCTGACCCAGCTTGGGGCCGGCCTCGTCGCCCGGGACGGCCAATGGCGCCTGGGCATTGCCCTGGGTCCAGCCTTCCCAGAGGCGGGTCCGCAGGGACGCCTCGGCCCAGCCGGCCATGGGCGGGGCTACGAGGAGCAACGCATCGGTCGGCATGTCGGCCGCCAGGTCATAGGGGTCGCCGCAATAGGCGGCGTTGGGCATGCCGTTGTCGTAGACCCAGGCGTTGGCCTGTTCCATGTAGGTCTGGAAAACCTCGTGCGGCGCCATCGCCTTGTCCTGGATGTACCGCTGGTTATGGTCCAGCCAGTAGCCGATCGTCCAGTAGACGGCGACATGGGCCAGGGCTTGTTCGCCTTCGCTAAGGCCCTGACTGCCGATGTTCAGGTACCAGCGGCCCAGCCAGCCGACCTCTTCGTCGGAGAAATAACGTCCGGCCCAATCGGCAAACCCCGTAAAGCGGCTCTCGTCGGCATGGGGCTGCTGCAACGCATCCTGGCGGACCAGGGACAACGCTTCATTGGGGTTTTCGACAAGGGCCCGGTTCCACCAGTAGTGGCAGGCCAGCGGGTCGTTGACGAGGACCTGCCGCCCCTGCCGCTTGAGGTAG
Organism: Candidatus Sericytochromatia bacterium; assembly: GCA_014377495.1. Taxonomy (GTDB): domain Bacteria; phylum Cyanobacteriota; class Sericytochromatia; order JACMPN01; family JACMPN01; genus JACMPN01. Next base: position 2,893 of record JACMPN010000190.1, on the reverse strand, counting down.
TTGCTGACACGGCCGTCGCCCCCATACGGGTCGAACAGGGACGTCATCTCGATATCGGCGAGCTGTTCCCAGATCCAGCCGGCGAGGATGCGGCGGGGGGACTCCTGAAGATCGAACACGGTGACCTCTTTGGGGTGGCGGAGAGCGCCTGCGAAGCGAGCATGGGGGACTGCGATGTCGGGAAGGGGGCCACGTTTGGTTTTTTTAAGACTGGCAGCAGTGTAGCAACGGGTCACAAGCCGGTGCAAGTCGCAGCCGCCAGCCGGCCAAAGGCGCTTGCTGACGGCCTCTCGCCATGCCGTCAGGGCAGGTGCGGGATCCCGGCGGCAACCGCCTGAGGGGCCAGCGGCAGGGCGAAGGTGATGGCGAACCCGTCGGCGGCACTGGCCGTGATCGTGCCGCCCATGGCGTCGATCAGCCCTTTGGTGAGATACAGTCCCAGCCCGGTACCACGGGACGTCCGGGTCAACCGGTTGTCGAGCCGGTAAAACTTGGTGAACAATCGCTCCAGCAGGACCGGGTCGATCGGGTCGCAGGGGTTGTGGATGCGGATCGCCACGGCACCGCCGACGACGGCTGCCGACACCTGGATGGGCGCATCCGGGGCGGAATACTTGTGGGCGTTTTCGACGAGGTTGACCATCACCTGCTCCAGCCGGTCGGGGTCGGCCATGAACAAGGGCAACGTCTCCGGCAGCATCACGGAGACCTGCCGGTCCGGAAACAGCGCCAGCGTCGGCGACAGGCAGTCGAGCAGGGCCACCGGTTGCAGGGTGACGACCACTTCGCCCTTGTCGAGTTTGGGGATCGTCAGCAGGTCGTCCACCAGTCGGTTCAGCCGGTCGGCCTGATCCTTGATCACCTTGAGCAGCCGCCGCCGGGTCGGCTCGTCGAAAGGGGCGTCTTTGCGCAGCATCGTGGCGGCATAGCCCTTGATGCTCGTCAGGGGCGTGCGGAACTCGTGGCTGACGGCATCGATCAGGTCGGATTTCAGCTGGTCCAGCTCGGCGTGTTGGGCGTTGGCCACCCGGATCTGGTCGAGCTGCGCCCGGTTGGCGTGCCGGGAGCGGTCGATCTCGTCACTCATCCGGTTGAAGGCCCGGGTCAGGCGCAAAATCTCGGCGGGGACGACGGGATCACTCACCTCGGCCCGTTTTTCATAGTGCCCGGCGGCGACGGCGTCCATGGCGTCGAGGATCCGGCGGAGCATCCGGGTCAGCCGCTCGGCGAGCAGCAGGCCGACGACCGTGGCCAGCAGCAGGCCTACGCCCAGACCTGCATCGTGCCGCCAGCCCAGGTCCGTGGCGACGGTCCAGCCCGTAACGTCCCCCACAATCAGGTGGACGAAAACGGGAATTGTCGCCACCAGGGCGAACAACATCCCCAAATGCAGCTTCAGACTGATCCGATGCAGCAGCGGGGCACGTTTTTTCACGGCGATACGGCCAGGCGGTACCCGACGTTCGGCACCGTGACGAGGTAACGGGGGGCTTTCGGTTCGGCCTCGAGCTTGAGGCGCAGGTGCCGGACGTGCACGCGCAGCATCTCCACATCCTCGTCGGCGTCGTAGCCCCAGACCTCCTGCAAAATCGTCGCCAGGGTCACCGGCTGGTCGACATGCTGCAACAGACAGTGCACGATCTCAAACTCGGTCGGGGTCAGCGTCACGGCATGTTTCTTCAGGCGGACCTGCAGGGCCTCGGGAAAGAGGACGACGTCCCCGGCGGTGAGGATCTCGGTCCAGCTCTGGGGGTGGGACTGCTGGCGCCGCAGCACCGCCCGCAGCCGGACGAGCAGCTCCTGCGGTTCGAACGGTTTGACCAGATAGTCGTCGGCACCGGCGTCGAACCCGCGGACTTTGTCGTCGAGGGTGCCTTTGGCGGTGAGGACGATGATCGGCAACGCCCGTGTCTGCGGGAGCTGGCGCAGCTGCTGCACGAGCTGGTAGCCGTCGAGCTTGGGCATCATCACGTCGATGATCGCCGCATGGAAGATCCCGGAGCGGGCCCTGGCCAACCCGGCCGCACCGTCACCGGCCGACTCCACGTCATAGCCGCTGAGTTGCAGGTTCAGGGTCACCAGGTCAATGATCAGGGGGTCGTCGTCGACGATGAGGATGCGAGACATGCCATCGTTTCCATAGGGTCGGAGTTGTCTGACCATTGTAGCTCGGTCAGGTTTGGGAGATGGGGGACAGCGGGGAGATGCAGGAACGGCCAGCCGGACAACCTTCAAACAGTCTTGCGGCGGCAGCCGACCTGATCACCGGCTGGATCACCGTGACCACCGCCTCGATGGTGCCGCTGATCCGACCGCACGACGACGTGGAGCTGCGACTGGCTCGCCCCCATCCGGGTGACGTGATCCTCGTCGGGCACGCCGGCACCCTGCTGCTCCATCGCGTCTTGCGACGGGATGCCGCCGGTCTCTGGCTGGGGGGCGATGCCACCGCCAGCTGGGAAGGGCCCTTCGCCGATCAGGCCTGGCCGGTCGTCGTCGCCGTCCGCCGGGGCGGGCAGGTGCAACATGTTTCAAAAGGCCTGCTGGCCTATGGGATGGCGCAGCTGTTGCCGGGCTGGGCTCACCGACCGTTCGTGAGGCGTGTCGTCGGCAAGCTTTGTCGGCTGCTCAGTCCCGGGCAGGACTGAACCCCCGCCGGCCCGATCCGGGCCGGCGGGGGTTCAGTCTGCAGGTGCCGGGGTAGCCGTCAGGCCGCCGGGCGTTTGAGTTCGGCGATGGGCGGGGCCGTCCGCAGGGTGATGATCTGGGAGGCCATCAGGTGGTTGGGAACAGCCATCAGACCCTGCTCGGTGCGCACATAGGTGGCGCCGAAACCGACCTTTTCGACCCGTCCTTCCACGCCTGTCGTCTGGATGAGGTCGCCGGGGTGGAT
>JACMPN010000189.1 GCA_014377495.1 Candidatus Sericytochromatia bacterium | reverse complement strand
TTGGGGGTGGCCTTTGGCTGGATGCTACCCCGAATGCTACCCGGGACGAGGGTCAAACAAATGAGCGACCGGGCTGAAACCAGCTCGGTCGCTCATTAAACTTGGAGGCGGCACCCAGATTCGAACTGGGGGAGGAGGGTTTTGCAGACCCTTGCCTTACCACTTGGCCATGCCGCCATGCGGGGCCGCCACAAGGACGGCCCCAGTGGACGTCCCTGAAAAGGGAGCCACAGGTATGACATCGTATCAATAGAAGCCGACGACGCCTAGCGGCTGCGGCGCGAAATAGGCCGGATGTCGGGACAAAAATCTTCGGCAAGGCCGGGGGCACAGTTTGGCGATCCTTCATGATGTTTGGCGTGGCAGGGCTCGCTAAGATCAGGACCATGTTCAGGATCGGCGCCAGGTGATGCACCGGACCCCGGCACGGGGCGGACTGCTTATCACCGCAGGGGTCGCCTGGACATGCGGACGAGACGGTTTAAACAGCGGGGTTTCTAGCTGGTGTTAACGACCGATAAAAGCCTGGTCTGCCGGGACTGCAGCCAACCATTCGTCTTTACGCAAGGCGAACAGGATTTTTTCTCCAGCAAGGGTTACACCAACGAGCCGGGCCGCTGTCCGCCCTGTCGGCTGGTCCGCCGGGCCCAGTCGCCGGGCGATGGCGACGGTGCCAAGCCGCGCGAGTACTTTAATGTCACCTGCGGCGAATGCAACGCTCTGACACGGGTGCCATTCAAGCCCACTCAGGGTCGCCCGGTGTACTGCTCGGACTGCTTCCGGGTCCACCAGAGGTAGTTAAGGGCGGTCCATGGCACACCGGCTGCGGGCCAACCCCCTCCTTAGAGACTATCTCAAGCAACGATCGGTCGCCTGGCACCGCATGGCTGTGCCAGGCTCGGTCTCGTTGCTTGAGATAGTCTCTAAGTGTCATGGGACCTGTCGTCGGGAACCGTCCCACAGTCAGCGCACCCTGAACCACCGCCAACCCCCTCTGAAATAGTGCGTCTCGATCTGTCGCGTTCCGACACGTTGTCGGACGACCGTGCCCCGCACTGCGTCCCCCGCTCTACCCCACTCGGCGGCTGGTATGATTTCGGGATGCTGCCCACCGAGGATTCCCGCCCTTTCCGCATCGCCGTCCAGCTGTCGGTGATCCTGGCCATTTTGGCCGCAGCCTCCCTTGAAGACGACGGCTGGACCCGTGGCCTCGTGGCGATCGGGCTCAGCCTTGTCGGGGCCTGGATCAGCTGGCACCGCCGGGGGGCCAAAAACGGCTGGATCAAGCTGGGCCTCGCCATCGGCATGATGGCCGCCTTCTGGCGGTTCCTCGGCGAGGCGATGTACAACCCTTACGACACCCGCCTGTCGCTGGCCCACCTGCTCATCGAACTGCAGGTCCTGCATAGCTTCGATCTGCCCCGCCGCAAAGACCTGTATTACTCCATGGTCGTCTCCATGGCCCTGATCAGCGTCGCTGCCACCGTCTCGCGGACGATGGGCTTCGGGGCCTGGTTCGTGCCCTGGACGGTCGTCATCCTGATCAGTGCCGGGCTCGGCCACCTCGCCCGCTTCCGGGAGGCCGAAGCCCCCAGGCTCTGGCCGCTGATCCGGCCCTTCGTCGTGCCGATCCCCCTGATGGCCCTCGTCGCCGTCGGCATCTGGATGGCGCTGCCCCGCTACGACGGCCTGCGCCTGCAGTCGTTGCCGATGTCCGTGCGCCTGCCGACCCCGCCCGGCTTCACAGGCCAGATCAACAACCCCGCCTACCCCAGTCCCGCCCAGCTGAGCGGTCAGGCCGGTCTCATGCGGGGCGGCAAGCTGCCGTTCAACCCCAATGCCTATTACGGGTTTTCGTATAACCTCGACCTCAACTACCGGGGCAAGCTCGACGACGCCATCGTCATGCGCGTCCGCAGCCGCATCCCCACCTATTGGCGGGGCATGGCCTTCGACCATTTCGACGGCGGCAGCTGGTCGATGACCCAGCCCGACAAGACGCAGCGGTACAGCGGCTACTCCCCGCCGATCGTCGTCCATCCGGCCCTCGCCGACGGCCACAATGAGCTGACGGCACGCCGGGAGCTGATCCAGACTTTTTACATCGAGCAGGACCAGAGCAACCTGATTTTCGCCGCTCAAGAGGTCGAAAGCCTCTTTTTCCCCACCACTTACCTGCTGGAGGACCGCTACGGCGGCTTGCGCAGTCCCGTGCAGCTGAGTAAGGGGATGGTTTATTCCGTCGTCTCCCAGATCCCCCGCTACGACCCGATGTTCCTCCGCCGGGCCCGCCCCGTGATCACCACCGGCCTGAACTGGCGGACGTACATGGACGTGCCGCAGCAGTTGCCCGACCGCGTCCGGGGGCTCGCCACGCAGGTCACCGCCGGCTCGACGAATGCCTACGATCGCATGGACAAGCTCAGCCATTACCTGTCCACGCAATACCGGTACAACCTGGACATCCCGACCGTCAAACCGGGACACGACGCCATCGACGAGTTCCTCTTCGTGCAAAAGGAAGGCTATTGCGAGCAGTTCGCCACGGCCCTGGCCGTCATGGGCCGGACCGTGGGGGTGCCGACCCGCCTGGTCACAGGCTATACCCCAGGCACGCTGAACCGGCTGACCGGGTATTGGGAAGTCCGGGGCAGTGACGCCCATGGCTGGGTGGAGGCGTACTTTCCCGCCTTCGGCTGGGTGCCCTTTGACCCCAGTCCGGGGTTTGTGGCGACACTGAACCCCGACGTGCCCCTCGATCCGCTGCAGCGCCTCGGTCGGCGGTTGGCCGGCTGGCTGATGGGTTTCGGCGATCTGGCGTTGCCGGTGGGCGGGCTGCATGTCTGGGCCGTGGTCGCCTATCTGGGCATGGGCATCAGTGCCGTCGTGGCCGCCTTGCTGCTGTGGCGTCAACGGCCCCGGCGGCGGACCCCGCAGTGGGCGGACCGGCTGGATCAGCTCTACTGGCGGGCCCGGCTGCAGGCCCGCCGGCAGGGCACCTCGGACTCCGATGGGACGACACCGCGGACGTTTGCGGACCGGGTGGCGGCGCAGCGTCCCGAGACGGCCGATGCCTGGGCGAAACTGACGGACCTGTTTGAGCGGCGGCACTACAGCCCAGACCCGATTGGGGCGGACGACGTGGATCGGGCCAAAGCCCTCTTGCGTCAGTTGGCCGGCCGATGAACGACGTGACGGATGCAGGGGCACCGGCCCCGGTGATTCCCCCGCCCGCCAAAAAACGGGGTGGCTGGATGGTCCCCGGCGGTTTCATTGCCGCCGTGGGCCTGGCCTGGTGGCTGGGTCTGGTGCCTTCTTTAGGTGGCGAGACCGCCTATCCGTCAGCGGCCGAACAGGTCGTCGCCCCCGATTTCGACCGCCCGACGGTCGACGGGGTGGGCCGTGTCCGGACGGCGGACTGGCGGGGCAAAATCGTCCTCGTCAACGTCTGGGCGACCTGGTGTCCGCCCTGCCGCTGGGAAATTCCCGCTCTGGCGTCGGTCTACCGGACGTACCGGGATCAGGGATTGGCGGTCGTCGGCGTCTCGATCGACAGTGATGGGCCGGAAAAGGTCAACGCCTTCGTGCAGGAACATGCCGTTCCCTACCCAGTCGTGATGGGCGACGCCGGCCTGATCGCCGCATTCGGTGGCGTGCGGGCCGTGCCCACGTCTTTTTTGCTGGACCGTCAGGGCCGGATCGTTAAAAAATACGTGGGCCTGCTACCGGGTCCCCGGCTGGAACGGGACGTCAACGCGCTTTTGGCCCAAACACCCGGTCAAAAATAACCAGCCACCCCTCAAAAAACGAAGGTCGTGCCGATCACAGGTCCGTGAAAGACATCCCAGAGGGCCAGCCGCACGTTGACGGGATCGGTGCTGCCGGCGACCGTGCCCTGCCGATCGGCGATGAGCCCCGAAAACATGCCCTTGTAGCCGAGGTTGAGGCTGACGTTCGGGGCCACGTACCAGCGTGAGCCCAGTTCCAGCATGGCCAGACCCGAGGTGCCGGAGGATAGTGGCAGCGGGATCACGGAGCCCTTGAAGAACAGGTCTCCCCAGGGTCCGACGGCGGTCTTGCCTTCGAGACCCAGACCCAGCCCGGCAAAGTTGCTCAGGGCCACGGCGCCGTTCTGGAAGTTCGTGTAATTGGCCGTGGCGATCAGATGCGCCGGGCCTTCCGGATCGCCGAGGATGCGGAACTTGAGCAGGTCAAAGTTCAGCCAGTGGGTGTTGACGTCCACAGGCTCGCTGTTCGGCACAGTCAGGGAAAAACCGCCAAAGCCGAACGAGAAGCCCACGCCGAAGAGGGCCCCCAGGTTTTGCAACTGCTCCTGACGCAACGACCCGAACCAGTAACTGCTCGCCACCTCGACCATGCCGTAGTTGAACCGGCGCAATTCATTGGCCGTCTGAGTGCTGGAGGTCTGCGTGACGCCCAGAATGTTCTGGCTCAGCCAATAACGCACCGACAGGTGCCCGAAGATCGTGCTGTCCCTGGTGACCGCAGCGGCCGGCAAGGCGTAAGCGGCCACCATGGCCAGGCTGCAGAGCAGGCGGCGGGCATAGCGTGTCAAAGGGCGGCCTTTCTCAGGGAATGTCGTGCGGCTGGTCGCTCGAACCCGATTGGGGGAGCGGCTGGTTAAATGGACGTCGTCGAGGGCTTGGGGCTGGGTTTGACGGAGCCACTGGGCTTGGGCGCATCGGGGATCACGTCATCCAGACTTTCCAGAGTCTCTTCCGGTTTCGGCGAGGGCTGGCTGACCGTCTTGCTGTCCGACTTGCTGTCCGACCCGTTGGGGGCGGCAGGTTTGCCGGAGGGTTTGCCTGAGGGTTTCGGCGAGGCACCGGGCTTGGCCGCAGGGTTGTTCCCGGGCTTGGTGGGCTGGGTCTGCAGCACGATCGGCTTCGAGGCGGGTTTCTTGCGGCCGGCGGCAGCCAGGCCCGAGAAGTCCACGTCGATATTGCCCGTCATGGCCAGGTCGGTCCATTGGGCATCGTCGATGGCACTGGCTTCGATCTTACCGCCGCTCTTCAGGCCTTTAACGGCGCTGACGCTCCAGACGTAACTGTCCTTGTCACGCAGTTTTTCGAAGCCCTTGCTCGTCGGGTAGGTCAGCTCGGTCTTTGTCGTCCAGCCCTGCCAGAGCGTCTCACCGTCGGCCTTGTCCAACTGCACCCGGTAGGCGTCGGCGCCGACCACGGCATCCCAGCTGAAGGTCGGTCCCTCATCGGACTTGAGGAACACGCCCTTGGCGCTGTTCGGGGCCGTCAGGAAGCCGATCTTGGTCTCCTTTTCGCCGCCATGCAGGCCATAGACGTGGTGGTAGCTGCTGGTGTCATTGGGGCCGACGGCCCGCACCCGCAGGTGGTAGCTGGCCCCGCCGGGCAGGACGGGCATGTTGTAACGGAGGCGGTTGCCGATGACCCGGTCCCGGACGATCAGGGCCTCGTCGCCCTTGTCGGACATGGTCATCAGGACGGCTGCATCCTTGGCGGTGTAGCCGGTGACGTCATCGGTTTTGTCGATGTCGGCGACGATCTCCACCGTCTCGGTCACGGCCCGGGTGACGAGTTTGACGGGGGCATCGGGCTTGGTGTCGGTGCTGTTGGCCCGGAAGAGGCGGTCGAACCAGGATTTTTCCTCTGTTTTCGTGTCGCCGGCCCGCAGGACGCTGAAGGCGCTGATCTGGCCTTTGGGGTCCTGGGCGATGGCCGCAAAGCCCTTGGGGATGGCGGTCACTTCGTCGAGGAGGAACTGGCCTTTGTCGTCGCTGGTGATCAGCGTCGGGAAGCCCTGGCCCGGCCGGAAGATGGGGCTGACCAGGGCGCCGGCCAGGGGTTGGCCGGTGGCCGAGGTGACGTTGCCCTTGACGCTGCGGCGGGGGGCCTCGTTGCGCTCGCTCAGGGCGATGCCGTCCAGACGGCTGGCATCGACGTTGTACAGGGTCAGGGACCGGTACTTGGGGGCGCTCAGCGAGACGGTCATCGTCCCTTCCGGGATGCCGTTGTAGAAAAACTTGCCTTCATTGTTGGTGGTGGTGACGAAGGACTCGGGGTGGCTGTCGGCGGCGGCGGGGGGCAGGGCGCCCGGGGCGATCGGGGC
>JACMPN010000188.1 GCA_014377495.1 Candidatus Sericytochromatia bacterium | reverse complement strand
CGGCGGGGATTTTGCGGGTCTGACTGGATCTGGTCAACATAAATCCGGTTCAACTTGTGGGCGTGTCCGCCCCGCCGCTCATCATCCGCCTGCTTTTGCGCCTTGGAGAGCGAGGCGATCGCTTCGGTGGTGGCCATACTCAAATCGCCTGCATGTCGACAGCCTGGGCGACCATCTCGGCAGTGACGCTGTAGGCATGGGCGGCGACGGCCACTTCCATGGCGGCGCCGGCGAGGACGCAGCCAGCCCGGGGGATCCCCTCGGCCGCCTCGTGCAGGGCCCCGATCACTGCCTCGTCAAACAGTTCGTCCAGTTCACCGCCGTATTCGGCCTCGGCCAACCGGTGGGCGATCATCCCTTTGAACTCGGCAAGTTTGAAAGGCTTGAGGTTACAATGGGTGGCGATGCGGCTGAGGACCTCCCGGTGCCGTTTGAGCTTGGCCCGCAGCTGATCGGTGCCGGCCAGGATGATCGTCACGGCCCGACCGCCTTCGGTCCCGGCGAAGTTGTGCAGGGCCTTGACCATGGCCAGGGCTCCCAGACCACCCTGGGCGGATCCCAGGTCATGGGCCTCGTCGAGGAAAATCACCGGATGGCGGTTTTCGGACAGGCATTGCATCGTGAAACGCCGCCAGATCTCCATCTGCTCTTCTTTGGTCCGCATCTTCGGCAGGTCGAAGGCCTGGCAGATCGTCTTCAGCAGGGCCAATCCCGTCAATCCCGCCGGGTTCGTGATGTAACGGACATCGTAGCCGCCCATCTCGACCAACTGCTCCTGCAGGCGGCGCAGCAACATGGACTTGCCGGTCCCCCAGTCACCGATGATCGAGGCCAGGCCGTTGCGGCTCTCCACGCAGAGCAGCAACCGTTCCAGGCTGGCCTGCAGGTTCGGCGTCAGGTGATGAAAGCGGGGGTTGTCCGACAGAGTGAACGGCAGCTCGATCAAGCCGAAATGGCGCAAATAGGTCGATTGGCGGGTATGGGTGGCGTCGGCCATGGAGCCCTCTCTGTCACAGTCGGTGCGGAATTGGAAGCGCTAGTATCGTTACTAGACCGCTAGGCTAGCATGCCGAAAACCATTGCGATACGGCCTGTGTTTATTCCGCATTGATCAGGGGCGACAGGCTGGTGTCGGCCGTCACAAACGGGACGGGGCGGCCACTTGGGGTCAAAACGCGTCACACTGCGCCTTTGATCGGTGAGCGTACCGGGCGAACGGGCGTCAACGAGAATGTCCAACCTGATGCCCGGTAGGCCAGGGACAACGGTTTGACCGATTGCTATCGGTTCAGCGCACGGTGGTCCTGGCCAATTCCTGCCGGTATAACGGGTAGAGCTGCTCTTCCTCCTGGCGGATCCGGGTCCGCAGCCGCTGGGTGAGACTGCTCAGGTCCATGGCGAACTCGATCCCCAGCGTCGCTTCGGCTTTCAGGTCGTACCGCTCGAAAAAGGCCAGGATGTCCACGGAGATCGCCTGCATCAGCGCCTGAAACTCAGTGGCCATGGCAGCGCAGGCCCTATCCTGCAGCATCGGGGCGTACACGGCCCGCGCCTCTTCGGCGTGGTGGCGCAGGATCTTGCCCTTGGCCAGCCGCAGCTCCTGTACCGCGACCTCCCGCTTGTAATTCGCCGCACGGATGGCATCCAGGTGCCCCATGATCTCCCGATGATCCTGCTCCAGTTGGCGAGTCACATCCGACATGGTTCCTCCTCTGGCACATTGGCCAAGCACTTCACAAAACGCTACAAACAATCGCCATCCTTTTGCAAGCCTTCAGTCCAAATTTCCAGACAGCCCAACAACGACACCATTTCGACCCTGCAATACCGCTGTCGGCATGGTGCCGGCTCGACGCCACGGGCATGACAACAGATGGGTTTCCGGCGACCACCACTTTGAACTTCCCGACGGCACTGAAGCTTGCTCATACTCTTTTATGAAGTTTCATCAAGCACCGTCTGGGAATGGTGCCGGTGGATGGGCGGCATCTGCCGCCAAACAGGCCTGCACGCCGATCGGGAGAGAACTCATGACCCAACTTCAGACTTTGCCAGGCACGACGGGGGCCCACACCCTGCGTGGTGTCGATCCCTATATGACAGTGGCCGTGGCGATTACCCCCCTGCGGGGCCGGCTCCACGATCACGACGTCTACGGGTTGCTGACGCACGTCACCGCCCTGCGGTGTTTCATGGAGCACCACGTCTATGCCGTCTGGGACTATATGGCCCTACTCAAGTGCCTGCAGCAGAAAGTCACCTGCATGCGTGTGCCTTGGCAGCCCGGCGCCGAGCCGGTCGCTGCCCGGTTGATCAACGAAATCGTCGTCGCCGAAGAGAGCGACCGCCGGGCGGACGGGCAGGGGCATACCAGCCATTTTGAGATGTACCTCGACGCCATGGACGAAATCGGCGCCGACACGGATACGGTTCGCCGCTACCTCGCGTACCTCAAAGAGGGGATGCCATGGCCGATTGCCCTGGACCGGGCCAAAGTGCCGATGGCTGCAGCCCGCTTCGTCAGCCAGACCCTCGACATCTGTTCCAATCACCCGGCCTGCGACGTCGCCAGCTATTTCCTCTTCGGTCGCGAAAACGTCGTCCCGGGCATGTTCCGACGCATCGTCCAGGAACTGGCCCGCCACGAGAGGCTGACCACGACCGGGCTCTCGTACTACCTCGACCGCCACATCGCGGACGAGGCCGATGGGCCAGATTCGCTCGGTGAACAGATGATCCGTTCGCTCTGTGGCAGCGATCCGTGGCGCTGGCGACTCGCCCAGCAGGCCGCCCTGGATGCCCTGCACAGCCGACTGGAGCTGTGGGAGGGCATCACCACGGCCATCCGCCGGGTGGGTATGTCCCAGCGTCTTTGAACTCCCGGAAACGCTCGCCAGACCGATGAGGAGGGATACGGCAAGGACCCCGGCCTGTTCACGGCCGGCTTCCTCTCTGACGGCGGGACTGCAGACCTATGCTTCGTCCATGAACGGGTAACGGTGGTCGGTCCCCGCCACGAAGGTTTCCTTGATCGTCCGGGGGGATGCCCAGCGGACGAGATTTAGGTAGCTGCCGGCCTTGTCGTTGGTGCCGGAGGCCCGGGCCCCGCCAAAAGGCTGTTGGCCCACCACGGCACCGGTCGGCTTGTCGTTCACGTAAAAGTTACCAGCCGTGTCAGCGAGGGCGTGGGTCAGCTCCTGGATGATGAACCGGTCCTGGGCGAAGATCGCCCCGGTCAGGGCATAGGGCGAGGTTTCGCTCAGCAGCGTCACCGTCTCGGCCACCTTGTCGTCGTCGTAGACGTAGACGGTGACGACCGGGGCGAACAGTTCTTCGCACATGGTCTCGGAACTCGGGTTGCTGGTGACGAGGACCGTCGGCTCGATGAAGTACCCGACCGCCTTGTCGCCATGGCCCCCGACGAGGACCTCGACGTCAGCGGATTCCTTCGCCCGGCCGATGTAGGCCATCGTGCGGTCGAACGCCTTCTCATCGATGACGGCGTTGATGAAGTTCCGGAAGTCCCGGGTATCGCCCATGCGCAGGTCCTTGACCATCCGCACCACGTCCTCCTGCACGACCGGCCATGCCGACCGGGGGATGTAGACCCGGGAGCTGGCCGAGCATTTCTGCCCCTGGTACTCGAAGGAGCCCCGCACGATCGCCACGGCCACTTCCGGCAGGCTCGCTGTCGGGTGTACGAAAATGTAATCCTTGCCGCCCGTCTCACCGACGATGCGGGGATAGCTCTTGTAGGTGCCGATGTTGGCGGCCACCGTCGCCCATAGCGCATTGAAGACGGTGGTCGAACCCGTGAAGTGGATCCCCGCCAGATGCGGGCTGGCCAAGGCGACTTGGGCGGCCTCGATGCCGTCGGCCGGGATGAAGTTGATCACCCCGTCGGGCAGGCCGGCCTCCCGGAAGAGGCTCATCAGGTAATAGCCCGACAGCACCGCCGTCGCCGCCGGCTTCCAGACGATAGTGTTCCCCATCATCGCCGGGGCGGTCGTCAGATTGCCGGCGATCGCCGTGAAATTGAACGGGGTGACGGCATAGACGAACCCTTCGAGGGCCCGGTACTCCATCCGATTCCAGACGTTTTGGGAGGAGCGGGGCTGATCGCGGTAGATCTGTTCCATGAAGGCGACGTTGAAGCGCAGGAAATCCGCAAACTCGCAGGACGCATCGACCTCCGCCTGAAAGGCGTTCTTCGACTGGTTCAGCATCGTCGCCGCATTCAGGATGTAGCGGTACTTTGTCGTGATCAACTCGGCCATGCGCACGAAAACAGCCGCACGCTCGTTCCAGGGGAGTGCGGCCCATCGGCTGCGGGCCTGCAGGGCAGCATCGATCGCCATCCGGATCTCCGTCGGGCCCGCAAGATGGTATGTCGCCAGGACATGCTGATGGTCGTGCGGGCTGACGGCGGTGGCGGTCCGTCCCGTGCGGATCTCCTTGCCCCCGATGATCAGGGGGATTTCGATCTGCTGCTGGTATTGCCGGTCCAACTCGGCCTTCAGCCGGGTCCGCTCGCTGCTGCCCGGGGCATACGTGAGGACGGGCTCGTTGTGCGGTTCCGGGACGGTAAAGATGCCGTTGGTCATGTGCCTACTCCAGCGCTGATGCGAGCCCGACCATCTCGATCTGGTGTGGCCGGCCGAGCCCACTATAGGCGGCAGCCCTGCCTGCGACAAGGCGGCGCCTCAGGCCGGCACGGGCGCCGGGGTCATTCCGGTCGGACACCCGCCTCCGGCAGCCGCTTCAGGCTTTGACTTGCAGGCGGTAGCCGACGTTGCGGACGGACTTGACCTCGACAGATGCGGCCGCCAGCTCCCGCAGGCGGCCGCGCAGGCGGGAGACGTGCACGTCGACGGTGCGGGAGTCGCCAAAGTAGTCGTCGCCCCAGATCCGGTACAGCAGCGTGTCCCGGCTGAAGACCCAGTTCATCCGCGAGGCCAACGTCGAAAGGATCTCGAACTCCTTGAAAGGCAGATCGATGGTCTTGCCGTCGCAGGCCACCTTGCGTTCGCTCATATCCAGGGTGACGTTGCCGATTTCAACCCGTTTGCTGCTGGCGGCCTCTTCAGGATGGTTCAGCTTTTCCTGAAAACGCTGGACGCGGCGCAGGCTGGCCTTGATGCGGGCCACCAGCTCCAGGGGGCTGAACGGCTTGGTGATGTAATCGTCGGCACCCATCCCGAGGCCGATGACCCGATCCATCTCGGCCCCTTTGGCGGTCAGAAAGATGATCGGTGTCAGGGCGTCGCCCTGCAACTGGCGGCAGACTTCAAGCCCGTCGACACCCGGAAGCATGATGTCCAGGAGGATCAGATCGGGGTGTTCCTGCCGGGCAAGCCGCAGCGCATCGTGGCCATTGTTGGCGACGATGAGGTTTTCCCACTCCTGACGCAGCGTTTCGACGATCAGGCGTGAGACGGGTGCTTCGTCTTCGACGATCAGAATCTTAGGCATGAGCTCCCTCAAATATGGAGCATAGGGACGCCCGCCGCCACTGCGCCGCGCAAAAAACAAAGACCGGGCTCTCGGGCATAGGAGAGGGACACCGCCACACTGACCTGATGCAATTTTAGCACGACTTTGACGCCCTGCTCTTCGTGACGCCACAAAAAACAGACGGCGCCCACTCCGCAAAGGAGTGGGCGCCGTCTGTTTTTTGTGGCGT
>JACMPN010000187.1 GCA_014377495.1 Candidatus Sericytochromatia bacterium | reverse complement strand
CATGCCCATCTGGCCGACGACCCGGGTGACTCAGCGCCTGGGCATCCGGCACCCGATCATCCAGGGGCCTTTCGGGGGCGGCCTGTCCAGCGTGGCCCTAGGCGCGGCCGTGTCGAACGGCGGCGGAGTCGGTTTCTACGGGGCCCGGTCGACCGTGCTGACCCGGGCCTTTTCAGGGCGCCTGGCCCGGGGCATCACGAATCGCTTCATCGCGGAGATGCAGGCGGCGGACGTGCCGGGCTACGGATCTCAAAATTGGCTGACCGGGCCGATCCGCCGGGCAGCCGCCGCAGCCGGCCGGAATACATGTCGCTTTGGGCCGGTCACGCAGCGGCGCTGGCGACCCGCCGTCCGGCTGCAGCCCTGTTGCAGGCATTGATCATGCAGACTGAGCAGGCGTTCGAGCGCCTCCGCTGATCCTGCGCCAGCTCAGGCGGGACGGGCGGCAAGGAAGTCCCGGACCACCTGCTGTTCGGCCCGGAGGATGGCGACCATCCGGTCCCGGGACTCGGATGACATCGCGTCGGGCGGCAGGCCTTTGAACGGTTCCGCCGTGAGTTGTTCGTCGGACAGATTGGCGAATTGCGTCAGCATCGGCACCACGTTCTTTGCGTGTTCGGCGTTCCCGGGCAAGGCCAGTGACGTCAGATAAGCCGTCAGCGCTGCGACCCGGCCCTCCACCATGTGCTCGGGCCCGTCCTGGTCACCGCTGAGAAAGGCCATCCCGTGGTCGATGAGCTTGACCGTGTATGTCGTCACCCCGTCCGCTTCTTCCGGCACCATCAGCAGGTTGCCCATATGGCGGTCCGCATTGCCGATCAGCTTGTCGAACGCCAGCACCTGGTCGAGCACTTCGGGGTTGGCGATCTTGTGCACGTGACGGGCCACGACCATGTCGCTGGCACTGTCCGGGTCGAGCGTATGGGCTTCGGATTCCGGGACGCTCCGGCCGCCCATCGTGATCAGCGTCGTCACCCCGTCACGCAACGCCTGCATGTACTGCGGGGCATCGGCGCGCATCCAGGAGCTGGGCCCCTGGCCCGTTTCGCGGGGACGGCCCTGGAGTCGGTAATCGGCGGCCTCGGGCGTGCTGCCGATCGTGGTCCAGACCTGGCCGATGGACACGGGGGCCTTGCCGACCGGTGTGTGCACCGTGGCGTAGCGGAACTGGACCCCCGAGTCGGCGGCGCCCGGCATGCCTTCGGCGATGGGCTCTTTCCCCATCTTTTCCCGGGCCACGTCGTAGGACGTCACCTGCACGAGGTTGACGGGCAAGCCGAGCTGGTTGCCCAGCACCGAAATCGCTCGCTCCGACGCTGCCATGTCCGGGGCGTCATCCGTCGCCAGCTTGACCATGAAATGAGCGCCGGTGGCCGGATCCCGCATGAAGCGGGTGTCCGAGATACTGGCATCGCCACGCAGCGACGTGGCCTCAAAGCCGCCGATATCCGTGACCGTCGCCGGCAAGGCCACGCTGGCCACCGGAGCCGGCCGGTAGTCCCCGCGGGGGATCGCCACGGCCACGGTCCGGCTGTCGAGGAGGAGCCCGGCGGCTTCCGCCGTCATCGGCGTGTCCCCGTTCAGACGCCTGGCTTGGGCCATGTGGGCCACGGACGGCAGCGGCGCTCCGGACGCCACCATCGCCGTCGCCAGCGTCAGCGCCTTGGTGAAGGCGACGGCGCCGTCCGTCTCGCCGAACACGTTGCGGGCGTGAGGCGCCAGATGGACCAGCCAGTCCCGGACAGGGCCGGTCGCACCGGAAGCGCCGAGCGCCAGCAGGTAATGGTAGCCGGAGTCCTGCGGGCCGGTGGCGCGACCGTTCGGCAGGGTCGACAGCAGCGCCCGCATCCCGGGTTGCTGCGCGGCCGGCAGCAGGGCATACGCCAATCTGGCCGTGGCATGCGCACCGGCCGGCAGGGCCTGCATGTCGGCGACGAACTGCCGTGCCGCCGCCGGCGAGGAGATCTTGGGCCGCAGGAGCCCCATCGTGGCAGAGTCCTTGACCAGCCCGTTGATCGCCATGTTGAGCACGTTGAGCAACACCGCTTCGGGGGTTTGGGGCGCTTTGGCCGCGGCGACGGTGGTGGCTGCCGTCGTCAGGGCGCTGAGCGTCACGCCACGACCAAGGGCCTGGGTCGCTCCTGCCACCAGCGTGACGACATCGGCCATCGGCTGGGACGCACCCACCTTGGCCAGCAGATCGATCGCCGCCTTGGTGTCGCCCGCCGATGCGATGACCGCGACCTTGAGGACGGCCGTCATGCGCTGGCGGGTTTCCGGCGTCTGGGGCAGGTCCATGACCGCCTTGGTGGCCCGCATCACGACCAACAGCTCGACCGCCGCCTTGGGATTGCCGGGGGAGGCCGTCAACGTGACTTTGAGAAGCGATGTCAGGCGTTGGAGGCTGTCCTTGGTCGGCGGCGTGCCGACCATCGCCGTGAGGCGGGCCACGTCCAAGCCGGGATGGGCATGGATCACCGCCGCCAGGGCCGTCAACTCCGCCACGCAGCCCGCCTGGGCGGCCGACTTGAGGACGGCCTTGGTGGTCGGGCCGAAGACGGCCTTCAAGGTGACTTCGTGATCGGTCCGGGCGGTCGTCGCCGGGGCGGCATCCATCAACAGTCCGACCGCTGCCACGCCGCCCTGGACGAGCACCAGGTTGCGGGCGGCCGCCACCCCGACGAGGCCCGCCGCCACCGGCTTGCCGAAGACGGCATGCTTGATCGCCACGAACGGCGACTTGACCGCTGCGGTAAAGCGGCTCCAACCCGAGCGGCTGGCGACAGGGGTGGCGTTCAGGCCCAGCGGGTGCTTCGGAGAGGCGGCAGGCCGCATGGCGGCGGCATCGAAGAGGTTCGGACCCCGCAAGGTGTCGGGGCGGGTCGGCAGGGGCGGGGCGGCGCCGGCGGGGTTGCTGGCCCGCAGGCGCCAGTGCTCCGTCGTGCCCACGGCCGCCGTTTTTTGAAAGAACGTCTGCAGGGCGTCGAAGGCCCCGGAATAGTCGCCGTTGAACCGGGCGTCCGCGAATGCCCTGGTGAAGACATGCAGCCCGCCGTCGAGCTTGGCCTGCTCTGCGATGACCCTGCTGCGGCCGGCATTGCGGTTGGTCGCCGCCGTCAGCGGGCTGCCAGTCTCGGCCGCCGAAAAGGCATCGGTGCTGTAGGAACTGACCCGGCGGACGTCGGTGGCGAGCCCGTCCTTGGCGCCCACATAGGCTTCGACGAGCGAGGCCATGGCGATCTGGCCAAAGGCGGCAGCCATCGCCTGAGCCGCTTTCGCCGGACTGTCCGTCCCTGCGGACTCCGAGAAGGCCGTCATGATCGAGCGGATGGCCACATCCGGCAGGTTGGCCTGATGGGCGGCCTGGAAAATCTGCAGCGAGCGGCCGAGCACCGAGTCATGCATGCGGCCGCCGACGGCGATCTCGCCGCCGAGGGTGACCAGCGAAGCTCGGATGGTGTCGGCACCGAACCGCAGGACGAGGTCGCCGTCGACGACCTTCATCGCCTCCGGGACCCGCCCGGCATGGGCTGTCAGCACGGTCCGCACCTGCTCTGACGTGCTGGGGACGACGGCGGCCAGATCGCCGCCCCGGACCACGGCGGCCCGATCCGCCACGGGCGGCGGGGACACCGGGGCCCGGACGGGGGCGGCAGGCGGGGTCGGTGGGGCCGTCACCACTGGCGCCGGCGCTGCCGCACGACCCACCATCAGGTCAGGGGTTGGTGAAAGGGAAGGATTGATACCGCCGCTGCCCATGGAACCGCCCGCATCCTGATGCTCAAAACATATGTCAGTCGGGTGGCATGTGCCAGCACCGCCAGACAGGACGATG
This sequence comes from Candidatus Sericytochromatia bacterium, assembly GCA_014377495.1. Lineage (GTDB taxonomy): Bacteria > Cyanobacteriota > Sericytochromatia > JACMPN01 > JACMPN01 > JACMPN01. Next base: position 194 of record JACMPN010000187.1, on the reverse strand, counting down.
TGCGCCATGGCGCAAGCCGCTTCCCGTTGGGTGGGTGAAGCCTGTGCCAGCGGGTGCCGACACCCGGTTCACAGTGTAACAAGCCCCGTCAGAATGTCCCACGGCTTTCCAGCCTTGCTATACTCGCCTGACAGCGTGTCGGAGGTGCTCAGTTGGCCCGTTACAGTGTTGCCTATGCCCATGCCTTTGGGCTG
>JACMPN010000186.1 GCA_014377495.1 Candidatus Sericytochromatia bacterium | reverse complement strand
TCAGGGCCTCGTTGGGTCCGCAGCGGCGATAGATGCTCCCGATGGCCACGAGCAGGGCCACGAGCGTCAGTACGGCGATCAGTACAAAGACGATGGTGATATACACGTTGGGTCCTTTCCCAGGATGGTCAAGCCGGCCCCGGCATTATCGCTCCGGCTGACAACAACCCATAAAACAGGGTGAGTGTCAGTCGGCGTGGCCCGCCGGGTCTGCCATCAGATTGTGCCAGGGCACCACGGTGGCGATGCCCTTCTCGTAGCTGATGACGGCCACTTCCGTCTCACGGGCGACGGCCTGGCCATTTTCGCCGCGAGCCGCCTCACTGCGCCGCCGGTCGGCCATCGTGAAGATGATCTCGCCCACCCCCTCGGCGGGGATCGTCACCGACACCTTGGCGACCGTGCCCTCCATCAGAAAGGCGGCCGGATTCGGCGCCCGGTCTCCGGCCTGGATCTTGGCCAGGAAGGCCCCGATCACCATCGCCGCCAGCAACCCGGCCACACAACCCACCGCAATGGCGCCCACCAGCGGCCACCCGGCGACATGGACGAGCAGATAACCCGCCGCCCCGAACCAGGTGAGAAAGGCGATCATCGACGAGAGATTGAAGACCAGCAGCGGATGATCGGTGGCATCGGGGATGTGCCCGTGCCCGGCACTGTGAAAGCCGGCATGGACGCCGTGTCCGGCATGCAGGCCGGTATGGCCCATGTCCAGGCCGTGATGCCCGAACCCGAGCACCGCTGAGACGAACGTGAAGACGGCCCCGAAAATGAAACAGGCCAGAAAAAACGTTTCCATCAATCCTGCCCCGCTAAGAGCCCCTCGTGGTATGTGGTGACCGAGCCTGGTGTCGAGGAGCAATGCCAGGCAAGGTGCAGGGACGAAGCGTACTGTGCAAGTACGGTGGGGCGCTGTAACGCTGTCCTGGCGCAGCTACTCGATGCCAGGCGACCGAACCACCTGCCGCGAGGGGCTCTCCTGGTCAGGCCTGCAGCGGCAATCTGCCCGACTGCTTTCCACACCCGACAATAGCGCATCCATGGTGCATCAGATTGGCATTAGCCACCGCAATGCCCCGGCGGTGCCCGTTTCCGCCATCCGAAAATCATCACGCACGGCGCTTCCGGCTCCTGGCGCCGGCGTGGCGTCATGGCCTGTCCCCGCTGTACGATAGCCCTCAGATTGCTTGGGTTGCCGGTTGGCGGCCCCGCTACCGCCCGCAGGAGGCCGCTTGAAACGTCGCAACGCTCGTCTGACCATCTTGGGCGCCGTCCTCGGCCTTTCATTGGCCGGTCAGGGGGCATTCAGCCAGACGGCACCGCCCGCAGCCGCCGGCTCCAACGACAACGCCGAAGCGACGGCGAAACTGCAGGCCCTGCTGCGCATCGACACGACCAACCCGCCCGGCAACGAGGCGGATGCCGCCCGCCTCATCGCCGACTGGCTGAAGGCGGAGGGCATCGGCTCCGAGTTGTACGAATCGGCGCCCGGACGGCTGAATCTCGTCGCCCGCCTCAAGGGCTCCGGCGAGGTGCAGCCGTTGTTGCTGCTGAACCACCTGGACGTCGTCATGGCCGAACCGGCCCGCTGGCGCCAGGCCCCTTTTGCCGGGAACATCGTCGACGACACCCTCTGGGGCCGCGGGACCCTGGACATGAAGGGCCTGGGCATCATGGAGCTGATGGCCTTCATCGCGCTGAAACGACAGGGCGGGCCCCTGAAGCGGGACGTGATCTTCTGTGCCGTCGCCGACGAGGAGTCTGGCGGCGAATACGGCGCCGAGTGGATGCTGAAACACCATCCTGAAGCCGTCGCCTGCAGTGAAGTGCTGAACGAGGGCGGCGCCGGCATGACCATGGCCAACGGGGCGACAGTCATGGCCATCCAGACGGCCGAACGCGGCAACCTCTGGGTCAAGGTCACGGCCAGCGGCAAGCCGGGCCACGGCTCACAGGAGCGGCCCGACGGTGCCTCCCGCAAGCTGATCCGGGCCCTGGCCAAGCTGGAGACGGTCCCCAGGAAATACGAGCTGATCCCCCAGGCCTTCTCCCTGCTGAAGGCCATCGCCACGACGGAGACGGGCATCCGGCAGTTCGTCCTGTCGCACCTCGACAACCCCTGGCTGCTGGACATGATGGCCCCCACCCTGATCAAGACCCAGCCGCAACTGGCCCCGATGCTGGGGATGACGGTGAACACGACCGTGCTCAAAGCCGGTTCGAAAGTCAACGTCATCCCCAGTGAAGCCTCGGCGGAGATCGACATCCGGATGCTGCCCGGCTACACCATCGAACAAACTCTCGACTATTTGAAAAAGACCCTCGCCGATCCCGATTTGACCTACACGATCCTCGACGCCAAGGTCGGCGGTACCAGTCCGGCGGACGGGGAGCTGTTCCGGACCCTGGGTGAAGCATCCAGGGCCGAATACCCCGGCATCGTCGTCTCTGAGATGCTGACGCCCGGCGGGATGACTGATTCGTCCTTTTTCCGGGCCAGGGGGATCCGGGCTTATGGGCTGATGCCGATCATCGCCAGCGCCGATCAACTCGCCAGCATGCACGGCGACAACGAAAACATCACCCTCGCACAGTTGGCCAAGGGCACCCGGGTGACTATCAGCGCCGTCGCCGCCGCCGCCCGCAAAGCCCCTTGAGGGTTTTGCCTGTATCCCATCTGATGTACCGACTAGGAGCCTGATGTGTCCACGTTCAACCTCCAGGAACTGTTTCCCTATTTCTGGTCGGCCCTGATCCTGGCCGGCTTCCTCGCCACCCGCAAGGGCGCTGGCGGCCAGGCCCTGCGCATCGCCCGTCTGGAAACCCAGGTGCAGATGCTGATGAAGGCCTTGAACTTGACCCCGCCAGTCGACCCCATCGACGATCAGGTGCGGCTGATGCTGCAGACGGGCCGGACGATCGAGGCGATCAAGCTCGTCCGGGCATCGCAGGGCCTGGGGCTGAAGGACGCCAAGGACTACGTCGATGCCCTCCAGGACACCCGTGCCAAACCATGACCCTGAGGTCGTGACTAAAGGTGGATGCGTCCTTCAAAATCCGTGTCGCCCGCCAGCATTTTGGCCAGGTTCCGTCCTGCCAGGGCCAGCACCCGCTCCCGCACCTCGTGGGTCAGCCCCGCCAGATGGGGCGTCAGCAACACGTTCGGCAGGTGCAGCAGGGGATCCTGCGGGTCGACCGGCTCGGCATCGAACACGTCCAGACAGGCCTGGATGCGGCCGCGTTGCAACTCGGCCAGCAGCGGGCCATGGGCCACCACTTGGCCGCGGGCGACATTGATCAGCGTCGCACCGTCCGGCAGCAGGGCCAGCCGGCGGGCATCCAGCAGCCCCGTCGTTTCCCGGGTTAGCGGCACCTGCACCGAGACGACGTTGCTGGCGGCGAGGAGGTCATCGAGCGGCAGCTGGGTCAACCGGTAGCGGTCGATCAATGCCGGTGCCACGGGCCGCCGCTGGGCGACGAGGAGATGTACGCCAAATCCCTGCAGCCGTTCGGCGATGGCCTGACCGATCTGGCCGAAGCCGATCAGTCCGACGGTGGCACCGCCCAGCTCGTGCAGACCGGCGGCCATCATCTCGATCGGTTCCCAGCGTCCGGCCGTAACGCCAATGTGGCCCGGGACCAGCCGGCGGCGCTGGGCGAGGGTGACCATGACGACGTGTTCGGCTACGGCCGGGGCATTGGTGCCGGCATTCTGGCAGCAGACGATGCCGCGGGCCGTGGCAGCGGCCACGTCGATGTCCTCAAAGGCCGCCGAAAGTTTCTGGATCAGCCGCAGCCGGGGGGACTCGGCCAGGATCCGCTCATCGATCAGGGTCTTGTTCCAGGCCATGACCAGGGCCGTCGCCGGCGCGATGGCCGCCGCCAGCTCGTCAGGATCCTGGCTGTGGCACAAGACGAGGTCGGCCTCCAGATGGCCCCAGTGCTGCCGGACGAGGTCCTCTGGGAACAGGGGCACCCAGCGGTTGACGAAGACGATCCGGGGACGGACGGGCATGGGAGCTCCTTGCAGCGACAGGGATGGGGCATGCGGTCCCGGCTTCACCCGCGACAGTGCCACTCGTATACTGCCGCCTATGGCAAATTCCGAAAAGCGGGCGGCTTCACCGTCCAAAGCCGCCAAGGCCCTGACCCCGCTGACGGACAAAGCCCGGATCGCCCGCATCCTGGCCGGGTTGCAGACCCAGTACGGCGGGATGAGCACGGCCCTGCACTACGGGAACCCGTTTGAGCTGCTGATCGCCGTCATGCTCAGCGCCCAGACCACCGACGTCTACGTGAACAAGGTGACGCCACGCCTGTTCGAGCGGTTTCCGACGCCGGAGGCGATGGCCCTGGCCACAGTCGAGGCGATCGAGGGCCTCATCGCCGGGGTGAGCTTTTTCCACACCAAGGCGAAGCACCTGATCCTGACCAGCCAGATCCTCATCCGCGAGCACGGTGGCATCGTCCCCGGTGACTGGCACGCCCTCGTCGCCATGCCCGGAGTCGGCCGCAAGACGGCCAACGTCGTCGTCGCCACCGCCTTCGGCCAGCCGGCCATTGCCGTCGACACCCACGTCTTCCGGGTCAGCAACCGGCTGGGGCTGGCCGCCGCCAAGACGCCGGAGGAAGTGGAAAAGCAACTCCAGAAAGCCATCCCGCAGGAGCTGTGGGCAGAGTCCCACCACTGGCTGATCTGGCATGGCCGCAAGATCTGCAAGGCGCCCACACCCCGCTGTGAGACATGCTTTCTGACGGCCGACTGCCGGTACTTCCAAACCACCAAACCCGTCCCCGCCCCCCGCCGCCGGACCAAGGCCAAACCCAGCCTCCCCGAGGCTTGAGCAAACCTTTACCATTGCTTGACGCGGTTGGCGGCCTGACAGTCCGATAACCGCCTCTGGAGACGGGGCCTGTTTCAGACGGCGGCTCCGGTGGAATGGTAAAAGAATGAAAGTCCTCACATGAGCACGTTACGTCCGTTCCACACAGAGCCCGCCCTGCCGGTCAAGCCGGCCGCGGATCTCTCGCCGTCCAGCACCAAGCCTGTCACCGGGGCCCAGGGCACGACGGCCAAGCCCGTCGCCGACCGGGTCAACCTGGGCGGCACCCCACGGGGCCAGATCGCCTCTTTGTGGCACAAGGCCACCGACCTGATCCCGATGACGCATGCCAACCGCAACCGGGCCCAGATCGACCCGAACATCCTCATGTCGACGAGTAATTTCACCAACAGCGCCCGGGCCGTCTTCGCCAAAGTCGATGCGAATCACGACGGGACCCTGTCCGGCAAGGAATTGATTGCCGCCAAGGCCGCCCTGCCCCCCTCCAAGCCCGAAGCCGCCGCCATCCCCGCCATGGCGGCCACCGTGTCCGACATCGCCGATCTCTCGGACGACGAGAACTTCATGGAAACCAAGGGTCTGATGCGTGAGGACCTGACCGAGTTCGGCCGCCTGCGCCAAGATGCCCCGTTGCGGGTCAAAGCCGAAGGGCTTTATGAGGCGGCCCTCCCCCAGACGAAGCAGAAACCGGCCGGCCGGACGTCCTTGCCCGTCGCACCCGTCACCTGGTTCCGATCGAGCGGCACGTCCGCCACCGGCGGGGTGACCAGCACCGCTGTGGGGACCAAGAGCACCAAGCCTGCCCCGGAACCCGCCGCCATCCCCGGCGTGCCCCTGCGGGCCCGCATCCTCAGCGGTGCGAAGACCTTCTGGACAAACAGCACGGGCAAGCTGCCCTGGGTCCACGAAAATCGGAACCGGGCCCAGATCGATCCAGCCGCTGCCGCCAAGGCGCCGGATACGGCGTTCACCAAGCAAGCCCGGACCGTCTTCGCCAAAGTGGACACGAACAGCAACGGCCAGATCTCCCGCAAGGAACTGGACGTGGCGATGACCTCGCCGACTTTCCAAAAGCTGGACGCGGCGGCCATCGGGGCCATGCACAAGTACGCCGGCGACATCGAGGACCTGTCCAAGGACGAGCGCCTGCTGGAAACCAGCGGCATCACCGCCAAGGACCTGGATCAGTTCGACCGGCTGAAGACGACGTCGGAGCTGCACAGCCACGTCGAGGGCACGTTTTCGACGGCACGCTACAAAATCAACAAGGCCGAACGCCAACTCTACGCCCAGGGCGACAAGAGCGTCAGCGGGCACGCCATCGAGCAGGGCAGCCTGGGCGACTGCTACTTCCTGGCCGCTGTGGCCGGCGTCGCGGCGACCAAGCCGGACGACATCCGGAAGATGATCACGGCAAACGACGACAAGACCTTTACCGTGCAGTTCCCCGGCCGCAAGCCCGTGACCGTCACGGCCCCGACCGACGCCGAGATCGGGCGGTATGCGTCTTCCGGCAAGAGCGGCCTGTGGCTGACCGTTTTGGAAAAAGCTTACGCCAAGACCCGCAACAGCGCCCGTGTCTTTGCCAAAGGCGACGATTACCGGGCCATCATCGGCGGCTTCGGCAAGCAGGGCATCAAAACGTTGACCGGCCTCAGCTCCAGCACGTCGCGGATCACCCTGATGAGCACCTCCCAGCTGGTCGCCCAGGTGAACAGGGCGACCCTTGAAGGTCGGGTGATGACGATCTCCACCGGTCATCCGACCGGGCGGTCCGAGACCAAGGCGAATCAGCTGCCGACAGGTCACGAGTACACCCTGCTGGGCTACAACGCCGAAACCGGCAAATTCAGCATCCGGAATCCGTGGGGCTCCGGCGGTCCGATGAGCGACGGCATCCACGAGCTGACGGCCAAAGAAGTGAAGGCGAACTTCGTCCGCCTGACCATCCAGAAGAAACCCTAGTAGAACGTCTCGCCCACGCTTCATTGGGCAACGGGATGCTAGTGGGATGAGGGTTCCTGCCGACGGTCCGTCCGCCGCCGTGTGCTGCCGAATCAATTCAACGTTCGTTATAGTACGTGCGTTGATACGACGGTGACCGTCATGGCGGCATCCATCGAGAGGAGCAAACATTGTTCAAGAAATTAGCGATCGCCGCCATCGCGGCTGCGGTCATGGTGGGCTGTGCCGAAAAGACTGAAAAGCAGGCGGGCTCGGACAGCACGACGACGACGACCACGACGACGACGACCACGGCAGCCACTGGCGCCGCCGGCTCGGCCAGCACGACGACCGCGACAGCCACTGGCGCCGCAGGCTCGGCCAGCACGACGACCACGGCAGCCACCGGCGCAAACGGCTTTACCCCGTTCCCCGAGACCGCCAAGGCCCAGCCGAGCGGCCTCAAGTACGTCGATGTCGTGGTCGGCACGGGCGCTTCGCCCAAGCCCGGCCAGGTCTGCAAGGTGCACTACACCGGTTGGCTGACTGACGGCAAAAAGTTCGATTCGTCGGTCGATCGCGGCCAGCCCTTCGAATTCCCGCTCGGCAAGGGCAACGTCATCAAGGGATGGGATGAAGGCGTGGCGACGATGAAAGTCGGCGGCAAGCGCAAGCTCCTGATCCCGGCGCAACTCGGTTACGGCGCCAGCGGTTCCCCGCCCGTGATCCCGCCCAATGCCACGCTGGTATTTGATGTCGAGTTGCTCGGCGTCCAATAACCGACCGGTTCCAACAGCGCCCGCCGGTTCAGCCGGCGGGCGCTGTTACAGTGTCGATGGCCGCCCCCATGGCCGGCAGAGAGATGGAGTGACCTGTGTTCAAACGATTCGCCGTCATGGCCCTCGCCCTCGTAGGTCTCGGTGGCTGCAACCAGGGGACTCAGGCCACGTTGACCCCCATTTCCGGCGCCGCCGGGAGCCAGAGCAGCGATGTCACCACCTTGCCGGCCAACGCCCAGACGACGCCGAGCGGCCTCAAGTATGGGGATTTCGTCGTCGGCACCGGGGCGAGCCCCCGGACCGGCCAAGTCTGCACGGTGCATTACTCCGGCTGGCTGACCAACGGCAAAAAGTTCGATTCCTCGGTGGACAGTGGCCGGCCCTTTTCCTTTCCGCTGGGTCAGGGCCGGGTCATCAAGGGTTGGGACGAGGGAGTCGCCTCCATGCATGTCGGTGGCAAGCGCAAGCTCGTGATCCCGGCGCCACTCGGCTACGGTGCGGGCGGCTCGCCGCCGGACATCCCCCCGAACGCGACGCTCGTCTTTGAGGTCGAACTCCTCGGCATCCGCTAACTATGCCCCCGGCGCCTGGCTGCCGGGCTTCGATATCGTGAAAGTCACCGACTGGGCGGAAACGGCCGGGATGGTGTCTGGGAGAGACGTTTACCTTGCTGAAGCACTTAACCCTCGTGGCCGCTGTGATCATGCTCGCCTCGGGCTGTCCCAAAAAAGAACAGGCCGCCTATGCCCCGGTCGCCGACATGCCGGCCAACGCCCAGACCACGGCGAGCGGCCTCAAGTACACCGACATCGTCGTCGGCTCCGGTGTGTCGCCCCAAAACGGCCAGACCTGCCGCATGCACTACACCGGCTGGCTGACGGACGGCACAAAGTTCGACTCCTCCGTCGGTCGTGGCCCCTTCGAATTTAAGATCGGCGTGGGCCAGGTGATCAAGGGTTGGGACGAAGGCGTCTCCACCATGAAGGTCGGCGGCAAGCGCAAGCTTCTCATCCCGCCCCAGCTCGGCTATGGCTGGCGTGGGGCCGGCGGCGCCATCCCGCCGATTGCCACGCTGGTGTCCGATGTCGAATTGCTCGGCGTCAACTAACCATCCTGACTTTCACCCCAGGCTACGTCGGGCAGCAGGAGCGGTCGCCCCTGCGCCAACAGGTTCC
>JACMPN010000185.1 GCA_014377495.1 Candidatus Sericytochromatia bacterium | reverse complement strand
GTTCGGATTGCCAACCCCTCGGACGTTCTCTCCAGCCAGAACACTTCCGGGACCTTGCTCATCTCCGAAGAGGCGCTGTAGGATTTCGAGCCCTTCCCGTGTGATCGTTGCGCTACTGCCGTCTTCAAGCAACCGCCGCATTCGCTTAGCCAGTTCTGGCGTTTCATATGCCATCAAAAGGCGATAGATGTCCAGTGCGTCCTTGGCTTGCCTGCGGTTTGGATCATCGATGCGCTCAGCCAACTTGTGGAGTTTGGCGATCAGGAGTGCGGCTGGACCGGCAATACGAACCTCTTGGCGACGCGTGTCGGCGGGGTCGAGCGCCGTAACTGTCACCAGATCCCACTCAACGGCGAACGCTTCCAATCCCTTTGCTTTTCGAGCGGTCCGATCTCCATGCTCCCCTAACCGAGCGCCACGGCGCCCCCTCGGATCGGCAAGCCCTTCTGGCACCAGGAAATCGACACACACTTCCAAAAAATCGGACCCCGCCCGTACCCAACTTCCCACACCGTCCTGATTGGGATTCGGCACGAGACCGGCGGCACGCAGGGCTTGCTCCAACTTCGGATCGTCGGCAAGTTGCGTCGGCACCACGACCAAATCGGCATCGGTCGTGTACGGAGCGACCGCAAGATCAGCGTTTCCAACCCGCAGATAGATCGCCTGAGCACCAACAAGGACAAGGGCTTCGTGCTGTCCGGCGAGCGCGTCAAGGGCGTCGAGCAGAATCCGTCGGGCTTCGACGATCGCAGTATCAGGTGGACTTGCGCCAGACATCCTCATGGTTCCTCATCCAGGCAATGATTGCGTCCGCCTCTTGTGGTGACCGTCCAGGTCCATTGAACAGGTCAGCAGCGACTTGGCAGGGAGTAGCATAGGTGATGCCGTCGATCTCCTGAGTCCGTTGTAGCGCTGACTTGGACTTGGGGCAAATCAGGATGACATTGGGATTGGTCTCATTCGCCCGCAGTCCAAGTGTTTCAGCGAGTCTGGTTGGTTCTTCCGTATAGATCATGGCAAGACGGGGCTCAGCGATCGGCGCAATCTTGGATGCCGCCAGAGAACCCGTCACGCTGTACGCAATCTTGCTGTTCCGAAGCTTCCCGATAAGCGCCGACATGCCACGTGGCTCAAAGTAGGAACGGTGATCGTTGGCAACTAAGACCTTGCAGTCTTCGACCCAGCGTTGAAGCAGTCGTTCCCAATCGACCGTGAGGATACGTCCCCTGTCATCCCGTTCGATCAGATCGTCCCGATAAAGGAGTTCGGCTACCCGTGAAACCGACGCCGGTGGAATGCCAGCCGTTTGGGCAAGCTCACGGACTCCATATGGGGGACGCCATTCGCAGAATGCTCGAACAACATCACTGGCTGCTGGACCTTTCAGCGAGTGGAGAGGTCGCTTTTCCCTTGTAGGGTCCTTAACTGCGCCTTGCTGTGAGAGGAAAACAGCGGGGTTACTCAGAACCAAGCGAAGATTACCCGTACCATCGGCGAAGCTGACTCCCGCTTCGATCAAACGGTCCCTGGCGGTTTGGCTAAGGAATGGAGCCAGTACCATGAGTGGGTCAGCACTGTGGGCAAGGTGGTTGCGAAAGACGGTGTAAACGTCCTTAGGGTCCAGACGGCGTTTGCATTCAATTGCAATGAAGCCCTTACGCCCGTCTGGACCGCTCAATTCCAAAAGGATGTCCGGCTGCCTGGGATCACGGGCAGGATCAAGACTAATGGTCCAATCTGGCGGAAGCGACTTTCGCGTCCGCTCCGTCAGGTCAGCCAAAAGGTCCGTTTCAGAAATTACTATATTCCGCACCATGTGGAACATAGTAATTCATGGAACACCGGAAGTCGATAGAACGACTGTCATACAGTCGTGCGGATTCTATGCAAGCCAGTAGATGCCATGCATAGCTGAAACGCAGTCACCGAGCGGACTTCAAAATGCCGGGAGCGGGGATCGAACCCGCACGGTATTGCTACCGGGGGATTTTAAGTCCCCTGTGTCTGCCATTTCACCATCCCGGCTGGCCCTGGGCAGTGTAACATCCGGACCCATGCTCAGCAGGGGCTCCCTACCTGCCGTGCATTCCAGGCATCGGCACGACGCTGATGAAAATCCAGCTGGAAGTATGCCGATGGAACCCGTACTGCGCCGGCTCGTCGACCGTGCCGGCTTGGATTGGGCAACCCTCGGCAAACGGGTTTGGGAAACTTGCAAACAAGTTCACGCCGATGGGGTCGGACAACATAGAACTTGGGCACCATCGGCGATCAGGAGGCGGCATGGAACTGGGCGCAACGCAAGGACCAGTCTCCATTGACCCTATGCTGTTGGATCAAGCCAGACAGATCAGCGCCTGGATGGATGCCGGCGACTTGGAAGCCCAGCAACAATCGACTTTGGAGCCCGTCGACACCAATGCCGTCGCCGCCCGGCAAGGACAGGCCGACAGCCAGGCAACTTTGCCGGATGCGCCTTCCCCCGATCTGCCAGCCGGCACCTCATTGCCCGTGCCTGACGCCTCTGCTCCGGACATCGAGCCTGCTGAAACGGCCAATGTCGCTGCCCAATCCCGCCTGGCGCACATCAATCGCCATCGGCTCGCCACCCCGGCAGCCAGCCTTCCGGTGACCCAACCCGTCATCACGTCCGGTCCGCAGACGACACCCAAGACGCCTCCGATTGAGGCTGAACCGGCGCCCACCCAAGTGGCCGCCGTGACCGGGCGCATTGCAGAAGCCGAGGTCTCCGCCAAGACGAACGCGGCAATGGCGTCCATGCCTGGCGCAACTTGGGCTGGCCACCTGGCCAGCAACGGTGGACGGGAGGTTGCGATCCTCATACCGCCCGGTGTCGACTTCACCAAGCCCGTGGAGATGATCACGTTCTTCCATGGGCTGAACGGCAGCATCGCCGACAAACTCGCCAACCCGGAGACGAACATCAAAGCGGCCATGCTCAAGCTCGCCAAAGGCAAGAACGCCGTATTTGTCCTGCCGAACGGTTCACCGGCCGGCGTCAGCCACACGGGTGCCCGTAACGCCACCTGGATGGATTCTGCAAAAGAGCCCGGACAGTCGATCGCCCAACTGCAGGACGATGCAGCGGCGCAGATCAAAGCCCGTTGGGCGCCGGACCTGAAAATCGGCTCTCAGACGGTGGCCGGTCACAGCGGCGGCGGCAAGCCGATCGCCAATGCAGCAGCCAACGGCACACTGCGGGCGGACCACATCGTCCTGCTCGATGCCACCTACGGCGACTGGGGAGATCAGACGGCGGCCTATGGCCGTCAGCATCCCGATACGCGCATCGACATCGTGTACACCGGTGGCGACACCGAGAAACACGCCCGCGAACAATTCACCAACCTGGCAAACGCTCATCGCTACCGGTCCAACGTCGGTCACAACCTGGTCCCCCGGCAGTTTCTCGCCGCGGATTTTTCACAGCTCACCGTCGACCGCTAGCCCAGCCAGACCTGACACAGATCAGGGCGTTTCCGCCCCGGTCTGTCACACAGTTTCAACTTGTGCCAGCGCTGCCCTCTCACACGCTGTGGGGCTCCGGCAGCGTCACTCGTTCCATGCATTCGGAGGGACGATCGCCTAGACGATCGGCCTACGCGGTCGGGACCGCAAAACCAGGCATAATGGATCGGGCCTCCCGGAAGGTGGGCCCCGTTCTCCCATCACAGTCGAGAGACTCACCATGACTCCCGCCCAACCAGGACCTGTGCTGCGTGGCTTGACCACTGTCTTGCCGGATCATGTGTGGGAACAGGAAACCCTGTATCAAACCCTCTTTTCCCGGCATTTTGGCCGCCATCCCAAGGCACATGAGATTTTTCAAAACGCCGCTGTCGCCAAGCGCCACTTTGCCCTGGACCTGCCCACCTTCCTGGCCAGTCAGCAAACGACGGCCACCCGCAGTGATGCCTATCTGCAGGCAGCCATGCAGCTCGGCGGACAGGCCTGCCGGGAGGCGCTCTACAAGACTGGGCTGATCGGCAGCGACATCGACTTCTTCGTCGTCGCCAGTTGCACGGGTTTTGCCATGCCGGATCTGGACGTTTTGCTCGGACCGAGCCTGGGCCTCAAGCGTCAAGTCACCCGCCTGACGATCGGTGAGACGGGGTCACATGCGGCCCTGCCGGCCATCGCCCGGGCATGCGACCACGTACGGGCCTATCCCCATCACCGCGCCTTGGTTCTGGTGGTCGAAATCTGTTCAGCCAATGTCCAATTGGACTGCATCGGAGAGAATATCGTTTCGGCAGCCATTTTTGGCGACGGTGCCTCGGCCCTGATCATCGAAGGCAGTGACTGCGCCGGACCGGGACTCAGTGTCCTTGCGGCAGGCTCCAGCACCTACTTCGAGGCGGCAGCCGAAATGACTTACCGCTTCGAGCCGGATGGGGCCCATTTCCACTTGGGCCGGCGAGTGCCTGAGGTCCTGGCCACCGGTATGGCCGAAAGCATCGATACCTTTCTTGCCGATCAGGGACTGAGACGGTCCGATATCACCCGCTGGGTCCATCATCCCGGCGGGCGCCTGATCCTTGACCTCATCGAAAAAGCCCTGGATTTTCAGGCGGACGAACTGGCTTCGTCCCGCCGGGTCCTCAATCAGGTGGGCAACCTGGCGGCCTCGACGGTGCTCTTCGTCTTGGAAGAGTCCTTCCGGGCCAAGCCCCTGGTTCCGGGTGAGCGGATCCTGATGGCCGGCTATGGCCCGGGGCTCGGGATCGAGATGCTCCTGATGACCGCCTGATTGCGCCAGCCATGCTGCTGTGCAAAAGACGTTCGCCACACTGCCGGCGGGGCGCTGTCGGGTCCAACTCATCGAGGTCCATGCCGAAACCGGACCTACCGGACTTGACCTCATTTGATATACTCTTCTTATGAAGAACTTAACCTTTTCTTTCCTGGTTCTCCTGATCGCCGGTTGTGCCCGGACACCGCTTGTCGCCCCGATGGTGGCGGTCCCCCAGAGTGGCGTCATGGCGCAGGCCAAGGCGGCGCCGCTGGCCAAGGCCCAGAGCCGCACATCGGACGGCATCATCGAGTCGATGCGGGTCATGGCCAAGCGCCAGCTCATCCTTCAGGACACGAACAAGGATGGCCTGGTCGCCCGTTCCGAATGGTACGGCTGGGACCGGGATTTCGATCTGGCCGACCGCAACCGGGACAACAAGGTCACCCTGGCTGAGTACGAAGCGCTGATGACCAGCCAGCTGAGCATCGACACGTTCCGTGGCATCGCTTACCGGGAGTTCCGCGAGTTGGACAAGAACGCCGACGAGCGGGTGATCGCTACCGAGTGGCAGGCCAGTTATCGCACGTTCCATGACGGCAGCGACTTCGCCAAGCTGCCGTGGCAGCAGTTTGACCGCAACACCGATCAAAAGCTGGACATGACCGAATTCGAGGACGCCTTCATCTATCACTGGGCCCGCCACGATTAACTGAAGAACCCGCATTGCTGGATCCACCGGGCGCAATCGTGTTGCCGTATGGTGAAATGGTTCAGTATCGGGCGACCCGGGGGTGGCCTGCATCTGGACCAACGGGCACGACGCCGAGGCAGGGGAGTCACCGGTGGAGACCAGCCACTCCGAAACAGAGTCCATGGGGGACAGGGGCGTCAGCGGCCGTGAAGCCTCTGACGATGCTCAGCCCGGGCCAGCCCCCCAGGCGGCACAGACGCTCGACGCCTACGTGGTCGCGATGCGCCCGGATCTACTGACGCGCCTCTCGCTTGCCCTGCAGGCGGCACGGATGTTGGTCACGTTACAGCAGCAGGGGACGTTGTATCAGGACCTGCAAAGCAGGTCCTTCGTCGTCACCGATCCCGGCACACTGAGCCTGCTGCCGTCAAAGATGGCGGCGCATCTGTCCGGCGAGCGCCCCTATGTGCTGCCGGCCACCCATCCCGCCGGGGACGTGGCCTTCCTTTCGCCCGAGGCGACCGGTCGGGCGAACCGGCCTGTCGACTTTCGCAGTGATCACTACAGTTTCGGTGTCGTCCTGTATGCCCTCTTTACCGGACACCTCCCGTTTGTCGGTGACGATCCCTTGGCCGTCATCCACCAGCACCTGGCACAACGGCCGCCGGCACCGTCGGCGGTCTGCCCGGAGGTCCCGCCGGGACTGGATGATGTCCTGCTGAAACTGCTGGCCAAAAACCCGGACGACCGTTACCAGACGGCATCCGGACTGGTCGCCGATCTCCAGACCTGTCTGACCCAATGGCAGACAATGGGTACGATCCGACGCTTCCCGATCGGCACGGCCGATTTCTCCGGCAAACTCCAACCGCTCAGCGGGCTTCATGGCCGGGACGCGCAAAGCCGCGTCCTGACAGACGCATACGGGCGGGCCATGGCGGGCGTCAATGCGGTCGTCCTGTGTGTCGGCGATCCCGGCACCGGCAAAACGTCTCTGCTCGACAGTCTGCGGCAGCAGATCCAAGCGGACGGCCGGATCCCGCTCGTCATCATTTGCGATCCTGTACAGCGATCGCGACCGTTCGCCAGTATCACCCGGGCCCTGGAACCGGTATTGGACCACCTGATCAGCCAACCCGAAGCCGTGTTTCTGGCGACGCGGCAGCACCTGCAGGCGGTCCTTGGAGACCTCGGCCAACTGGTCGTCGATCTGGTGCCGGGCCTGGCGGCGATCCTCGGACCGCAGCCAGCCGTCCCGGAAATGTCCGGTCAGGCGGCTCGTTTCCGGTTGGGAGACGCCTTTCGGCGCTTCGTTTCCGCCCTGAGCGGGCCAGGGCAACCGTTGATCCTCTTAGTGGACGACCTGCAATGGATCGACACGGCAACGCTGGAATTGTTGCAACATCTGATCTCGCCGCTGGCGACACGCGCATTGCTGGCGATCGGCACCTACCGGCCGGCAGAAGTACCGGCCGGCCATCCCCTGCTCATGTCGGTGCAGCAGCAGGTAGAAGGCGGTTTGGCGATTGAGACCCTGTTCCTCGACAACCTGACGGTCGAAGCCGTTGCGAGTCTCATTGCCGATACGTTGGTACCCAGTAGCCCCGATCAGCTGCCGATACGGCCGTTTGCCGAGCTGATTCATACCATGACGCAAGGTAACCCCTTCTACGTGGATCGGTTGTTGCATGACCTGAACGATGCCGGCCTGCTCGCCTTTGACGCGACGCTACGCCACTGGCGTTGGGACCTGCCGGCGATCGGCGGGTTTGGCTGTACGGAGAACGTCGTGGCGTTCATGGCACAGGATCTCGCCTGTCAGTCGGCGGAGACCCAGCTGTTTCTCGCCGTCGGTGCTGCGATCGGCCCCCGGTTCGACAGCCACCTCCTGAAAGGCGTCATTGGTCTCTCGGACGAGGGGCTGCGGGCCGGCCTCTATCAGGTCCTGCACAAGCGATATCTCGTTGAGGCGGGGGCCCAGTTCGCCTTCGCCCACATCAGCGTCCACCAGGCAGCCTACGACCTGTTACCGATGGCCGAACGTGCCGCTGTCCACCTGCGTATCGCCGAGGCGTTGGGACGCCAAACCCGATCGGGTGAGGCGGACCTTTTTACCCTGGTGGGGCATTACCAGGCCGCCCAGCCCTTGGTGTTTGGCACGACCGACGCCGATCGGATCGGCCTTCTGTTTATCGAGGCGGCGATCCTGTCCCGGCATGCCGGCGATTACAAATCGGCCCTGGGTTTTTGGCTGACGGCCCAGGACCTGGCAGGGGAAGACATCTGGCAGGCTGATCCGGTCCGGGCCGTGGCCACCGGTCTCGGTGCCGCCGAATGCGCCCAACTGGCGGGCGATGCGACGGCATTGACCGCTCTGGTCGCCAGCTTGGTGCCCCGCATGACGGCCCCCCTCGATCAGGCCCGACTGGAATTCCAGTTGATGACCCACCACATGGTGCGTCTGGAGCAGAGCCTTGCGGTCGACCTTGGCCTGCGGGCCCTGGCCCGACTCGGGGTCACCTGGACCACTGTCGCCCCCGACACGCGCAACTTTGCGCATTTCGCCGCCGGGTGCGCACCCGACGAGCGCCGCAACGTCGCCTCGGCGATCCTCTTCAAGCTGGTGGCGCCCCTGGCGACGGTGCGTCCGGAACTCTTTGAATCCTGCGTCTACACCCTGGTCGAGATGTGCCGCCACGACCATCAGGGAGCATTCACCGGGGCCGCTTATGCGGTGTTCGCCCTGTTGCTGGTGCGGGGCGGCGCCACTGGCCCCCGCACCGCTACAGTACAGCTGGCCACCCAGTTTGCCGCCCTGGGTTTGGAACTGGCGGAACGTTACGGTGACCCGGCGACCATCACCCGCACGGCGAGCAACGCCCTGGCTGGAGCGCTGGCTTACGTCGAGCCGTTGACCGTGATCGCCGATCGGCTGGCGGAGGTCGTCGAGACCGGATTTGCCTGCGGCGAATATCAGGCATCGGGCTTTGCGACCGCCCATATGATCAACGTGACGCTGTTGAGTGGTCAGCCGCTGCCGATGGCGTTTGCCCGCTGCGAGCCGGCCCTGGAACGCCTGAAACAAACACGACAGGCCTTCAGTTGGCAGGTCAGCGCCATCTTCATGCAGGCCCTGGCTGCCCTGAGCGATCCCGAGACGATTCAGCCAACGCTGCAGGGGCGGTTCTGCAACGAAACGACGCTCCTCGCCGGCGCCAGCCACCAGCCGTTTCTGCTGTATGGCCTCCATGTGACGAAAGCCATGCTGGGTGTATTTCTCGGAGACTTTGCGGCGGTCTGGGCGTCGTGCCGGGAAGCGGCAAATTGGTGGGCGGCCGACAGTGGCTTCATTGGCTCCGCCCATCTGCCTTTTTACCGGGCCCTGGGCGAGGCGCGGGGATCCACGGCACCCGTGGCGGAACGGCTGGTCGCCATCGATGCCGATTTGCTTTGGTTGAACCGCCTGGCGATGGCCGGTCCGACCACGTTTCAGTCCAAAGTCCACCTGGTGGAAGCGGAACGGGCCCGGCTCGTCGGGGATGCCGCCCTGGCGATCGAACGGTATCATCTCGCCGCCGAAGGGGCGCGCCAGGCGGGTGCCGTCCATGAAGAGGCGCTGGCCACCGAGTTGTCGGCCCGCTTTTATGCGGCCAGCGCCCCCGAACTCGCCGATCACCTGATGGTCAAGGCATACCGGCTTTATCTTAAGTGGGGCGCTCTGAGCAAGACGTCGGCACTGGTGCGGGAATTCCCCTTCCTCACGGCGGCGAAGCCCACGGTTTCCGACCGGTCGGAACCTCTGAGCCCCACACCGGCCCACGACCTGGATCTGGCCAGCATCGTCAAGGCCACCCAGCGCCTTTCCTCAGAGACAAATCTGGCCAAGCTCCTCGACTCCATGGTCGAGGTGATCATGGAAAACTCGGGGGCCGAGCGCTGTGTGCTGCTGATTCACGACAACGACGGTTGGACCGTGCAAGCCGTCAGCGACGTTGCCCGACAAACGACCACACCCCCCGAGTGGATCGGTCAGCCATTCCTGCCTGATGCGGTGACCGCCACGGCGGGCTTTGCCTCGCCGGTCGTCACGGCCTGCATCCGTTCCGCTGCATCCCTGGTCGTGGCCGATGCCATTCGGGATCGGCGCTATGCGGCTGACCCCCATGTGCTGCAGACCCAGCCGCGCTCGGTCTGCTGTGTGCCGCTCATCCATCAGGGCAAGCTGAATGGCGTCCTGTATCTGGAAAACAACCTCTCGGCCGGATTGTTTACCCTTGCAGGCATCGGCATGTTGCAGGTCCTGTCGACCCACCTGAGCATCGCCATCGAAAACGCCCTGCTCTACCGCAACCTGGAAGCCCGCCTCTCCGACCTGCACACGACGGAGGCCCGTTTTAGGTCCATCTTCGAAAACAGCCAGGATGCCATTCTGGTCTTCGCCGACGAGCGTGTGCAGGATGCCAATCCCAGTGCCTGCGAGTTATTTGGTAGGACAAAAGAGTCCTTCGTCGGGTTGCAGCGGTCCGATATTGCCGACCTTGGCGACCCGCGCGTGAAGCAGGGCATCGACAGCCGGCGTCAAAAAGGCCGGTTCCTGGGCGAAGTGACGCTGCGTCGGGGCGACGGCACCCCGTTTGAGGCCGAGCTCTCCGCTTCCGAGTTTCAGGGCGACGACGGCGTGCGCGTCAGCATGATCATCCGGGACATCACGGCACGCCTCGCCCACGAAGCGGCAATCCGCACCGCTCTGCAAGCCCAGGCCAGCGAAGCCACCATGCAGCGTGCCATGGAGCAGGCCCAGGCCGGCACCCGGGCAAAATCCCTCTTCCTGGCGAACATGAGTCACGAGCTGCGTACGCCGCTCAACTCCGTCATCGGGTTTTCGGATCTGTTGGAGGACGGGATCGTCGGACCTCTCAATCCGGAACAGCTGGAATTCGTCGGCACGATCAGCCGCAACGGCAAGCATCTGCTGGCATTGATCAATCAGGTCCTCGACCTGTCCAAGGTCGAAGCCGGCCAACTGGAAATGAGCGTCGGCAAAACGGACCTTATCCACAGTGTCGGCGACGTCCTAAGGCGCCTCATGCCCCAGGCCCGGAAGCGGAAAATCACCCTCGTGCCACTGAACGCCACAGCGCCCGTCTGGGTGCAGGCGGACGTCATTCGGCTGCGGCAGATCCTGATGAATCTGTTGTCGAATGCCGTCAAATTCACCCCCGCCGGTGGTGAGGTCAGTCTGGCGATCTCGGCACGGGGCGACTGGTTCACGGTGGCGATCACCGACACCGGCATCGGGATCAGCCTTGAGAACCACGCCAGGATTTTTCAGGAGTTCGCCCAGGTGGATGGCTCCAATGCCAGGACCCAGGAGGGCACTGGCCTGGGTTTGCCGCTGACCCGCCGACTCGTCGAACTGCAGGGTGGCGAGCTCTGGATGACGTCCACCCTGGGGGTAGGCTCCACCTTCGTCTTCTCGTTGCCGGCCTGGAACGAGCAGGACACGCTGACAGCGTCGTGAGCCCCACGGTCGTCGTGGTGCGTGCTGATATGCGTCCAGCCCGTGTCTGCAGACGACACGCAAGTCCGCCCCCCTTTGGCCCGATGAGCTTAAATCCGGGCAATCATCGTACGAGGTTTTCGTGAAGCCGTCCTTCCAACTGTTGGCCACCAGTCTGTTCGTCGGCATGTGGCTATCCGCCTGTGCGGCTCCGGAGCTGGGGCCGACTGTCATGCCAGCCATCGGTGCCTTGTCACAGCCCCTGTTGCGCCTTGCCCCGGACCTGCCGAAGGCCACAGGCCCCAAGTCGGCGGTACTCTTCGCCTTTGTGGCGATGGACGACAAGCTGACCCTGCAGGGCGACAAGTTCCTCAATGCCCTCGAAAGCACGGCCGGACCTGAGTTGTACACGATCGCCTTTGCCGATGCCCTGGGCCCTGACAACAGCCACTTGTATGCGATCGAACCGGATGCGGATGCCAAGACGCTCGCCTCGCCCCGCAGCTTTCTGAGTCCCACGCTCAAAGAGGTCAGCTCCAACGACCCGGCGACCATCAGCGGCACGCTGAACTGGGCGCTGACCACGTATCCGGCCAAATTTACGGCGTTGGATTTCTTCGCCCATGGGGGCGGCTATCTGGGTCTGGGCACCGATGCCACGCAGGTCGGGCCCACGAAACGGTCAGTCCTGCCACTGGGGGACTTCGGCACGGCGCTGCGCCAAGGGCTCAAAGGCCGCAAACTCGATTTGATCAACCTGCTCTCCTGCCAGATGGGCAACGTGGAAACGGCCTATGAGTTGCGGGATCTGGCCGACGTCCTGATCGCCTCGGAGGACAACATCTCCGCCGGCGACGCCAGCACGATCGCCTTTACCGCCGAACTGAACCGGCAACTGCGCACGCCACAGCCCGACGCCCGGGTGATCGGCAGACAGATGGCGATTTTTGCCGAAGCCACCCAGATGGGCTCCGATTACCGGGCGATCTCGGCCGTCGAGCTGGCCCGGATGGACGAGATCAAGCGCACCGTCAACGTCCTGACAAACGACCTGCTCGCGGCCATGCCGACCCACGGCGAGGCAATCCTCAAAGCGTATGACGCCGTGCCGAACATCGTCATCAGCAACAGCTCGCAGCGGGACCTCTGGACCTTTTGCAAGCACCTCAATCAGGACGTCAACGACCCGGTGATCCGCAAATCGTCGCTGGCCGTCAAAGCCGCCGTGAAAAAGGCCCTCCTGCACACGCGTGACCGCGAAAACGAGCGCTGCCAGGGCCTGAGTATCTGCATGCCGCCCCGCAAAGACATCCACAAGATCATGGCCTGGCCACTGTTTCAGGCCAGCCTGAACAGCCAGTTCGCCAAGGCGACCGGTTGGAATCGGTTTATCGAGGCGGTCAAGGCTACGGTGCCGGC
>JACMPN010000184.1 GCA_014377495.1 Candidatus Sericytochromatia bacterium | reverse complement strand
TAGGGCAGCGGGTCGAGATCAGTGATCCACAGGCAATAGGCGATGAGCGAGCCCGCCGCGGAACCGCGGCCGGGGCCGACCATGATGCCCTGTTCACGAGCCCAGCGGATGTATTCCCAGACGATGAGGAAGTAAGCGGCGAAGCCCATGTCCTCAATGGTTTTCAGCTCGATCTCCAGCCGTTCCGTCAGGGCCGGCGTGACGATGGGATACCGGATCTTCAGCCCTTTTTCAGTTTCCAGGCGCAGGAACTGTTCAGCCGTCTGGCCCTCGCCGAGCAGGGGGAAGTGGGGGATCTTGTATTCGCCGAAGACGAACGTGAACTCGCATTTGTCGGCGATGACGAGGGTGTTGTCGCAGGCTTCCGGGATGTCGGCGAAGCGCTCCCGCATCTCCTCGGAGCTCTTCACGTAGTGTTGGGCCGTGTATTCCTGGGGACGGCTGGGGTCGTTGAAGGATTTGCCCGTCTCGATGCAGCGGAGGATCTCCTGGGCCGTACGGTCCTCGGGGGCCGTGAAATGGCTGTCGTTCGTCGCCACCAGGGGGATGCCCAGCCGGTGACCCATGGCGATCAGCTTGGGCTTCAGGTCCCGGTCCCGTGGTTCGCCGTGGTCGCAGATCTCCAGGTAGAAGTCGCAGCGTTCCTGATACCAGCGGGCGACCTCTTCCGCCTCGGCATCTCGCCCGGCCAGCAGCAATTCGCCGATCTCGCCTTCATGCGTGCCGCTGAGGATGATCAGGCCCTCGAAGTGCTGGCTGAGCAGCTCTTTGTCGACCCGGGGCTTGTGGTGCAGCCCCTCGGAAAAGCCCCGGGAGACCAGTTTGACGAGGTTCTGGTAGCCCTCTTTTGTCTTGCAGAGGGCGACGAGGTTGGTGGCATTGGCGTTGCGGCTGGACCGGTCGGTACGCGCACCGCGGGCGACGTAGAGCTCACAACCGATGATCGCCTTGATGCCGGCGGCTTTGCATTTGTTGAAAAAACCGACCGAGCCGTACATGACGCCGTGGTCGGTGAGGGCCATGGCCGGCATCTCGAAGCCTTTGGCCCGTTTGACCAGGTCTGCGATCCGCGAGGCGCCGTCGAGCAGTGAGTATTCGGAATGGACCTGGAGATGAACGAACGACATGTGGGGCGCCTATCTCGGTCCGCCGAAGCTGGCAATCACTGGAGACAAGCATTATACGGCCGTCGGGGAGCAAGCGGAACGCAGTGGGGATCGCGTTTTTCGGCAAGCGCTTACAGCAATTGATGGTAACCGTCGTGGCCGGGAAAAGGGCTGAAACCCGCCTGGTCAGATCACTGCGGTTGGGGCCGCAAGCGGTATCTGTGACGAAGCCCCGGATATCCGTCACAGTCGTGGCCTGACTGGGCTTGGCACTATGACAGGGCGAACACACCGGGGGATTTGGGGAGCATTTTCAATGAAGGATCTGCTGCGTCGCTTTTGGGACCGGATGGTCAACAAGAGCTATGATCAGGCGCATCTGGCCCGGGTCCTGGACGAGCTCAAGGTCGGCCACGGGCAGAGCTACCTGGTCACCACCCGTGGGGCGAACCTGCGGCTGTCGGACACCCAGGTCCAGATCCCTGCCGGTTCCCTTCCCTACGACTGCGCGATCATGCTTTCGCCCCTGACGCACGGCAACGTCATCGCCGGGATTAAGCTGGAGAGCGTCGTCGACCTGCGGGTGCCCGCCTCCTGGAGTTTGCCGAAGATCAACATGCGCTTCAGTCTGCGGTATTCCGGCGATTACGTCGTCGTCCAGGATGGCAAGTCCTACCGCCTCGTCCATCTGGAAAAGCACCAGGCCCGGACCCGCCTCAGCGCCTGAGATATGCCGCTGACAGGGCGGCGACGGGTGCGGCTGCCGGGGCGGCGGCAGGCGCTGCCGTTGTTTTGACGCCGCTCGTGTGTGCCGCCAGGGCGGTCGCCAGGTCGGACAGCTGCTGGGTGGCCTGGGACAGGATCTGCATGGACGCCGTCTGCTGCTCGATGGCGGCGGAGATGGCGCGTGAGTCGGCGGCGGCGTAGGCGCTGACGGTGGCGATGGCCGTCACCTGAGTCGCTACCAGCTGCAAGCCCCCGGACAGCGTGACGATGGCCTCCGAAATGCCGTTGATCTGCATTTCGGAGGCTCCGGCGGGCCGCGCCACGGCCCCGATCGCCTGTTCAGCGAGGGCCAATTCGTCATGGCCCCGGGCGGCGGCGGCGGCCCCCCCGGTCATGGCGACGACGGCATCACGGGTCTGCGCCTGCATGTCATGGACGATCCCGGAGATGGCGCTGCTGCTGCCGGCACTTTCGCTCGCCAGCTTGCGGATCTCGTCGGCGACGACGGCGAAGCCGCGACCGCTCTCCCCGGCCCGAGCGGCCTCGATCGAGGCATTGAGGGCGAGGAGATTCGTTTGGGCGGCGATCCCCGTGATGAAGCCCACGATGCTGCCGATGCCTTCCCCGAGCGATTCCAGCCGGCTGACCACCGCTAGGGTCTGTTGCAGCGTGCCCTGCACGGCCTGCATGGTGATGACGGCCGTCGTCACGGCGTCCTGGCCGGTCTGCGCCGCCTCTGCCGCCGTCGTCGCCTCGGCACTGACCGTCATCGCCCCCACCGCCATCCGGTCGGCGGTCGAGCTGAGGGCGGCGACCGTCGCCGCTGCCCCCGCCGCCTGGGTCGCCTGAGCTGCTGCGTTGGCCGACATCCGGCCGGCGATCTGCGCGACCTCATCGATCGCCTGGTCCGTGTGGACGGACGTGTCGGCGACATACCGGGCGATTTCCGAAACGCCCCCCGCCGAGCGGTTGATGTCGTCTGCCATGACCGCCAGGCTCGCCGTCATGCGGTTGAACTGCTGGGCCATTTCGGCCAGCATGTCCGAGCCCACCACCGTGCTGGAGATGGTCAGATTGCCGTCAGCCACCTGCTTGCACTGGGCGGTCAGGGCCTCCAGGTAGCGCCCGATGATCAGGCGCATCAACCCGTAATTGGACAGGCCGACGATCATGCCGGCTGCAAGACAGCCCGCCACGAAGTACGGAAATCGCCCGGGCCGCCACGCCACGAAAAAGGAGGCGTAGACGGGAAAGAGCAGCCCCATCAGCAGGCCGAACCCCATCATCGTCAGGAAGAGCAGGTGGGTGCGGTTCATTCTGGCCATCAAATGTCCTCACAGGCCTCGGGGCCATCCATGTCAGTCGGAGTTGTCGGCAGTATGCCATCGCAGGCTTTAGAACGAACCACGTCGGCGGTCGGTCGTTATGTGCATGCCCGGACACGGCCTCGGCCGATTCGCAGGCCGTTCTCAGGGGAAATTCAGGTGGCAGGCACACGCTGATGGGGTTCCGGCCTCAGTTCGGCCGCCAGATCGGTCCCGCCCCCAGAAAGGCCCTGCCCGCCATGAGCCTGTCCTCTGGAATCGATGTCCTCGTCATCGAGGACGACGCGGACATCCGCGACGTGATCGTCCTTGTGCTGGCGGAGACAGGGTATCGCGTGGCGACGGCCGCCAACGGGCTGGCGGGCCTGGATTACCTGCGTTGCCGGCCGTTGCC
>JACMPN010000183.1 GCA_014377495.1 Candidatus Sericytochromatia bacterium | reverse complement strand
GGCAAGACGATTTCCGTCGACACCCAGACCCGGAGCCTGTCCGGTTTGGCCATTCCCAAAGTCAGTTTGCCGAAGTATCAGGACTGGGGCGATCTGCTGAGCTGGCAGCTGCTCGAAAACGTCCCGGGCCTTTACCCCTACACAGCAGGCGTGTTTGAGTTCAAACGCAAGGGCGAGGATCCGACCCGGATGTTCGCCGGGGAAGGCACCCCTGAGCGGACGAATACCCGGTTTCACTATGTGTCCGCAGGTCAACCCGCCGCCCGGCTGTCGACGGCGTTCGACTCTGTCACCCTGTATGGCGAAGACCCGGATCCTCGCCCGGACATCTACGGCAAGATCGGCAATTCCGGGGTGTCGATCTGCACGCTGGACGATGCCAAAAAGCTCTATTCCGGTTTTGATCTCTGCGCCCCGACCACGTCGGTGTCGATGACGATCAATGGCCCGGCACCGATCATTTTGGCCTATTTCCTCAATGCGGCGATCGATCAGCAGATCGAACGTCATTTGATGGCGACGGGCGAGTGGCCGGCGATCGAGACCCGTATGGCCGCCCACTTCCAGGCCTTGGGCGTGTCCCAGCCCACCTATGCCGGTAGCGACGTGCCGGTCGGTGATCGGCTGAACGGCCTGCGCCTGCTGGGGATCACCGGCGACCAGCTCGTCGATGCGGCGACCTACGCCCGGATCGCGGCGGAGACCCTGGCGACCGTGCGGGGCACCGTCCAGGCTGACATCCTGAAAGAGGATCAGGCGCAGAACACCTGCATCTTCTCGACAGAATTCGCCCTGCGGATGATGGGCGACATGCAGCAGTATTTTATTGACCAGCAGGTCCGTAACTACTATTCCGTCTCGATCTCGGGGTATCACATCGCCGAAGCCGGCGCCAACCCGATCTCCCAGTTGGCTTTCACCCTGGCGAACGGATTCACCTACGTCGAGTATTACCTGAGCCGGGGCATGGCGATCGACGACTTTGCGCCCAACCTCAGCTTCTTCTTTTCCAACGGCGTCGACCCCGAGTACGCCGTCATCGGCCGGGTGGCCAGGCGGATCTGGGCAACGACACTGAAACGCAAGTACGGTGCCAACGAGCGCAGCCAGAAGCTGAAGTACCACATCCAGACGTCCGGCCGCAGCCTACATGCCCAGGAAGTCGACTTTAACGACATCCGCACGACGCTGCAGGCGCTCTACGCCATCTACGACAACTGCAATTCCCTGCACACGAACGCCTTCGACGAGGCGATTACCACGCCCACAGAGGACTCGGTGCGACGGGCCATCGCCATCCAGCAGATCATCAACAAGGAACTGGGTCTGACGAAGAACGAAAACCCGTTGCAGGGGGCGTTCATCATCGAGGCGTTGACCGATCTGGTCGAAGAGGCGGTCCTGGCCGAGTTCCGCCGCTTGTCGGACCGGGGCGGGGTGCTCGGGGCGATGGAGACGATGTACCAGCGGGGCAAGATCCAGGACGAGTCGATGGTCTACGAGCACATGAAGCACTCGGGCGAGTTGCCGATCATCGGGGTGAACACGTTTCTGAACCCGCATCCCAAGGACTACGGGCAGGAACTGCAGCTGATGCGCTCCACTGAGGCCGAAAAGCTGCAGCAGATCGCCAACCTCAATGCCTATCAACAGATGCATGCCCATGAATCGGCTGCGGCCCTGAAGCGGTTGCAGGAAGTCTCCGTCAGCAGCGGCAACATCTTTGCCGAGCTGATGACCACGACGAAGGTCTGTTCACTGGGGCAGATCACCAACGCACTCTATGCCGTCGGAGGCCAGTACCGCCGTTCGATGTAGCGCACCGGACGGTTCGCAAAACCAGCCAAACCTGTTCTGCCCCCGGAGCGGGGAGCCTTGAGGAGGGGGGCCGAACGCAGCGTTTAGACACCGCATTTCAGAACGTCGGTCGCTTTGGCGTGGGCGTGCCGGACAGGATCCGCCGGGCCGTCTTGAGGCCCCGGCCGACGTGCTCGACGAGTTTGCCGCCTTGGACGGCGACGTCGCTAACGCCCATGGCAAACCGCTCAAGGCGGTCGGCGTTGTTGCTCGGCAACAGGTGCTTGCGGGCTGGCGGGGCCAGGGTGAGCATCACGTTGTTGAGGGGCGTTTCGATGCCTTCCAGCCTGATATGGTGCCAGCGGGGCATCAGGTCGGCATTTTTAACTTTGCTGGCCTGGATCCCTTTGTTGGGATCGCCGACGGTCCAGGTCGTCTTGCTGTCGTCCAGACTGTCGTAGCCGTAGACGACCAGATAGTGCATGGTCGACCCGCCCTTTTCGTATTTGGGGTTGGTCAGGATGATCACGGGCAGGCCGGCGTCGATGAGCTGGCGCATCTGGTACGTCGTCGTCCCATGGTGGATACTCGCCGCCAGGCCGATTCTGCGGGCGTAGGCGGCCAATGGCCGTGGTGACACACCCATGTCGATGTCCACGGCCCGGCAGGTGCGGTCGAGCGTGCGGAAGTCGACGTTCTCCTGGCCCTTGTAAAAGGCCAGGACACTCCAGAGGGCGTTGGTGCCGCAGGCGTTGTTGTTGTCCAGCGGGTCGCCCTCGTGCTGGTCGCGGGTGAAGACGCCCGAAATGGTGTGTTGCTCCCGGATGGCGCCTGGAATCACTGCTGTCCGGAGGCCGGTGACTGGTCGGGTCGTCGCCACGCTCCGGACCGGCAGACGGCGCAGTGTGGACGGCGCTGCGGTCGTGGGGGCGATCGTCACCGGGCCGGCACCGGCTACGCGGATCGCCAGGGGATCGAAGGGTTTGACGCCATGGGCGGAACGGACCCGCACGGCGGCAAAAATGCGCTGGGCGTCATCGGCAGCAAAGCCGGCCGCCATTAGGTCCCCAGGG
>JACMPN010000182.1 GCA_014377495.1 Candidatus Sericytochromatia bacterium | reverse complement strand
GCGACCAGCAGGGCGACGGCGACGCCCATCAGGCTCTCGCCAGCGATGATCCCGGAGCTGACGGGGATGACGTACGTCTCGGCTTGGCTTGGCCGCACCCGCTCGTAGACCAGGGCGATCGAGGCCCCGATGAACATCGAGATGCTGTTCCAGGCGGGGATGACCATGCTCAGGCCCAGGCCCATCGCCGAAGGGACGAACTTCTTGCCCTTTTCCGGCATCACCTTTTCGATCAGCGGGATGGCGATGCCGACCAGCGTCCCGATCAGCAGCCCCATCTGGGCCGTCGGGTGCAACGAGGCGAATCCGTTCGAGAGGAGCTTGGCCACACCCGCCCAGACCTGGGCCGCCGGTGCCGGAAAGCGGTCGCTGCCCAGGACGGAGACGTCGGGGACGAGCAGGAAGAAGGCCGGCACGACGATGGCCGTCCCGGCAAACACCCCGGCCAGCTGGGCCAGGAACTGTTTGCGGGGGTTCGCACCCAGGAGATAGCCGGACTTCAGGTCGGTGAGCAGGTCGGCGGCCGAGCCGGCGGCGCCCGCCGTGACGCCCGCCGTCATCAGATTCGTCACCATGTGGCCCGGGGCGAGGACGCCGTAGGTCAGCTGGGTGATCTTGCCCATGGCCCCGATCGGCGTCGTATCCGTCTCACCGGTGGCCCGGCAGGCGACCAAAGCCAGGAAAAACGTCATCAGCACCGAGAGGATGCCCATCGGGATGGACGTCTCGAAGGCGAACTTCAGGATCAGGATGCAGGCCAGGCCGGACAGCCCGCAGCCGATGAAGAACCAGCTGCGGGGCACTTCGAGGCGCTCCCAGGGACGGTCGACGCCGTCGGCCGACGCCCCGCCGGCCGCACCGCGGATCGCCCGGGCCACGGTCCGCCACTGCATGGCGAAGCTGATCAGGGCTGAGGAGACCATGATCGCCGCCCCAGTCCACATCGACCAGTTGACGATGCCCCGGTAGCCGAGCTTCTGGATGGCGCCGATGCTGTGCATGTAGGGCGCCAGAAAGCCGTAGTTGATCACGGCGCCGAGCAGCAGGCTCCACGCCACCTTGAAGCCCATGATGGCGCCGGCGGCGATCATGATCAGCGAGCCCTCGAAGCCGATCGT
This sequence comes from Candidatus Sericytochromatia bacterium, assembly GCA_014377495.1. Taxonomy (GTDB): domain Bacteria; phylum Cyanobacteriota; class Sericytochromatia; order JACMPN01; family JACMPN01; genus JACMPN01. The sequence goes on along the minus strand of JACMPN010000182.1, from coordinate 5,918 downwards.
GTATTGCAGAGCGGGCTGGCCGCCGATCTTCAGGAACGGGATCGGGAAATTGCCGGGAATGTTGAACGGCATCCAACTGGCCGAGGCATCCCGGAACCAGGCGATGACCGCCCCGATACCGCCGGCCGTAAAGAGCGAGCGGGCCTGCTTCAGGGCTTCCGCCCCCTTGGAATGCAGGCTGCGCAGAGTCGTTGCGGCTGCCACCCCGGAAGGGAATCGCAACTGCTCGACGTTGATCATCTGCCGCTTCATCGGGATGGCCATGCAGACGCCCAGGATCGCCAGACAAAAGGTCCACAGCGTCAGCGTCAGCGTGTTCATGTGATGGCCGGTGACGATCATGTAGGCGGCGATCGTCGAGACCATCGTCCCGCCCGTGGAATAGCCGGCGGACGACGCCGTCGACTGCATCGCATTGTTTTCGAGGATCGACATCTCCGACTTGGTCCACTTGGGGAACACCGCATGCAGGGCGTTCCAGATGGCGTAGGAGAGGATGCAGGCCGTGATGGCGACGCCCAGGCCCCAACCCGTTTTCAGGCCGACGTACAGATTCGACAGCGACATGAAGCCGCCGAGCAGCATGCCCATGATCAGCGAACGGACGGTCAACTGCGGGACATGGTCGCCCTGGTAGACGTTTTCATACCAGTGGCGGTCGGTCTCATCCACTGAGAGGTTCGGGTCCATGTCCTTGGTGACGGGTTCGCCTGTGGTCATGCGTGGGGCCTTTGCCGGTCAGAGTATGCGCACACACTCTAACACTGCTGGCACCAAGGACTAAATATAGCCCCACGACAGCGTTTCGGCGCTGGTGGTGCCGATGGACCCTTAACGGCCCTTGGCGCCGACGCTGTTCAGGTAGGCACTGTGGGCACTGTTTTGCGGCTGGGCTGCAGGCGTGCTGAACTGGCTCAGCCCAAAAAGGCCTTCCGCCCCGTTCGACTGCTGGCCGTTGCCGCCGAGGCCTGGGCTGGTCAGGGCATCCATCAGGGTGTTGCGGGTCTGAGCGATCATCGATTCGGCCTTGGCCCGGGCTTGCTGTGCCGCACTGCTGGTCTGCGGGCTGGTTTGGGCGGCCGCGACGCTGCCGGCCTGCAAGGCGACCAGGGCTTTTTGGCGTTCGGCGGCAGGCAAAGACAACAGTTGGCGCAGGGTGGCGGCCATCTTGGCGTCCTGCTGCGCCAGTGCCCGCAATGCACTCGATTGTTTGACCGGTGATAAGAGTTCCAGTCTGCCCACCATTTCAGGGACTGAGCTGGTGGCCGGTCCGGCGCGCATCTTGGCCAGCTCAGCCTGTTGGGCGGCCGGCGCGAGCTTGAGGTAGCGTTTCAGGCTGTCTGCGAGGGCCGGGTTACTGTCGGCAATGCCCTTCAACGTCGTCTGCAACTCAGCCGGCTGCATCTGGACCAGTTTGTTGGCCACCGCTGCGAACCGGTTGGCATACAGATTCGTGTCGCTGTCCTGCGTTGGGTAGACGGAATGGCCGGAAGAGCCCTGGATGGTATTGGACACGAGACACATACTCCAACTCGAAAAGAAACGCTGAATATCCCTTCGTCGCGTTCGGGCGGGACTTAAGGCTTCGAGCGGCGCCGCCGGCCATGATACGATAGTCTTACGAAATCCAGATCGATCGGTTGGAGGTGGGAATGGCTGAAGTGACGGTTTCCAGCAAGTTTCAGATCGTCATCCCCAAAGCCATCCGCGAAGAGGCCGGCATCAAGGCGGGCCAAAAGCTCGTCATCCTGGCGAAGGGGAATAGCCTGCACCTCGTGCCCAAACGTGATGTCGCTTGGCTCATTGGTAGTGCCAAAGGCGCCAACCCCGCAGACTATCGGGACCGATCGGACAAGTGACCGATCGGAACGTCATAGACACGTGCGGTTGGCTCGAGGTCGCCACCAGTGGCGTGTTGGAACAGACATTTCTGCCGTTTCTCGCCCGATTGGACCAAGTTGTCGTCCCCACCGTCGTAATTTTTGAGTGCTTTCGCTGGGGGTGCCGGGAACGTTCCGAAGATTGGGCGATGGAACTGGCCGGTCTGCTGGAACAGGCCAAGGTCGTCCCTCTGTCTGCTGCATTGGCGCTGCAGGCGGCAACCCTGGCGGCGATTCACGGTCTGGCCATGGCAGATGCCATCATCTATGCCACGGCTCAGAGTGTTCAGGCTGATTTGATCACGTGCGACGCCCATTTTTCGGGCCTGCCGGGTGTCATGTATCTGCCCAAGTTGCCGGCGGGCTGATCGGGCCAGGGCATCGGATGGCTGTGGCGGCAGATGCGCTCAGGCGCCTCCGTCATGGGATCAGCCGAGGCCGCTGTTCCGTTTCACCATCCGGCTGAATTGGCGCAGTCCCTGCAGAAAGCCGAGCCCGTAACTGAGGTGCAGGCAGAGGAACAGCAGGGGCAGTAGCGGCAGATACTGCCAGCCGTCCTTTCGGGCGGAACGAATGGCGAAAAGTGTGGCGCCCAGGCCATAAGCCGTGAACAGGCCCTTCATCGCCCACCAGTGGTCATCGAAGAGGACGCCGTGCCAGATCGTGATCAGGATGGCGCAGACGAAGGCCGCCGGGACAAAATGCCGCCAGGATGATGCCCCGCCCCGTTTCTGGATCACGCGGACTTTCCAGTACCCGTACTGGTAATACTGGCGCCAGAGCTTGCCCGGTGACGAGCGGTTGACGTAGTGGGCCTTGATCCGCGGGCTCAGGAAGATCTTGCCGCCGGACTGAGTCAGCCGGAAGTTCAACTCGTCATCCTGGTTGCGGACCAGTTCTTCGTCGAAAAACCCGATGCGGTCGAAGACCTCCCGCCGGTACATGCCCGGAAATACCGTGTCGACGAAGGTATCCTCCGTCGCATACCGCCAGTTGGCATTGCCGACGCCGAAGGGTGAGGCCGTCGCCATGGCGATCGCCTGGGCGATGTAGCCGTCGGCCGTCATCAGCAGCGGTCCGCCGACATCATCGGCCCCGCTGCGCGCCAGGGCCTCCAGGCACTCGGCGACATAGTCCGGGGCGAGCGTGCTGTGGGCGCTGACAAAGCCGACGAAGGGCGCCGTCGCCGCCTTGATGCCGAGATTGAAGGCGCAGGGCGTGATCCGGCGGGCATTGTCGAGCAGCTGGATGGAGTCGCCGTGCTCAGCGATATAGGCTGCCACGATCTCCCGGGTCCGATCGGTGGAACGTCCGTCCACGACCAGGACCTGCAACTGAGTCAGGCCGACCGTCTGGGCCACGATCGAGTCCAGACAGGCGGTGATGTGGTGGGCCTCGTTGCGGGCGGCAACAACCAGAGTGACGAGTGGTGCGGTCATGCGGCGTCTGAACGATCTGTCAATGCAATGGCGATGATTGGGCGCAGTATACCCGCGTGAGCCGACCCGGGCCGGCAAGCTGCGTCCTGAAGGCGTACGTCGCCTTCGGCCTGACTGACCTTTGCCCGTTTGGTCAGGCTCGCTCCCCGTCTTTTTGGGCTCCCTGGGTCTTGGGGCAGGTGTCGTACACGTCGGCCATCTGGGCCGCCGTGCGATGCCAGTCGAAAAGTCTGACCGCCCGCTCGCGACCTGCTTTACCCAGGCGCTCACGTAGGTCGGCGTCCTGCAATAACCGGGCCAAAGCCAATGCCAGCGCGACGGGATCCTCCGGAGTCACCAGCAAACCGCTGACGCCGTCGGCCACGGTCTCGGGGAGGCCGCCAACGCTGGTCGCGACGACGGGCCGGCCACAGGCAGCCGCCTCGAGCGCCACGACCCCGAAGGATTCCCGCCGCGAGGGCATGGCTACCACGGTCATGGTCCGGTACAGCGCCGGCAACTGCTCGGGCGCCACGGCCCCATGCCAGGTGATCCGCCCCCGCAACCCCAAGCGCTCGGCCTGCAATTCCAGGGCTGCACGCTGCGGACCGTCACCGATGATGGCCACGGTCAGGGGGCGATCCGGCGCCACCTTCAATAACTGGGCACAGGCTATAAGCAGTAGGTCGAAGCCCTTTTCCGGGACGAGGTTGCCGACGGCGCCGATCACCGGGGTGGCCGAGGTGGGCGGGGCCTCACCCGGCATGAAGCAGGTCGTGTCGACCCCGAACGGCGTGACGGCGACCTCCGTCCCCGGGGGCAGCAGGGCCTTTGCCTGATCCGCCAGCACGGCACTGGTGGCCAGGACACGATCGGCCTGCCGGAGGATCCAGCGGACGACGCCACGGTGTAGGGGCGACCGGTGCGGGAAATCCTGGATGTCGGAGCCCCAGACGGAGATGATCAGCGGGCGCCCGCCGGCAAGGACCGCCAACAGGCCATAGCTGGTCAGGTAATGGGCGTGAACGAGGTCGGGGCGCAGCTGGCGCAGCATCTGCCGCAGGCGGGGCAGCGTCGTCAGGTAACCGCTTTTGCCGGACCACCAGGGCCGGAGCAGGTGGACGGCCACGCCAGGCATGGTCGCCGGCCGCAGGGAAAAGACATGCACCTCCCAACCGGCATCGGCAAAGTGGCGGCACCAGCGCTGCGTGTGCACGCTGCCGGCATCAGCGACATAGCAGAGGCGGCGGGACTCGGGGATGGCGGCGGGCGGGGTGGCTGGCACGGTGAAAGTGTAGCGGTTTGGCACCGCAGCGGGGTCGGTGGCCCGTTTGAAACGACGCAGTCCTTACAGCCACGGGCATCAGGGGCTCTTATATTTGTTTATCGTATGTATAGGCAGCTTGACATTGAAAAAACCGATATGAACGCTGCGGCCGCGCCCCTGTTTGGTGCGGCCGTGTGAAGGCAGGTTGCCGTGCCGCTTACAGGGCAGGCGGTGACCGGATTTGCCTGTGCTGGCAGGATTTGCAGCTCGTTGGGTGAAAAGCCGCACGGGAGCATGGTTTGGGTCGGTGCAAGGCAAACGCTCCGGCATTAATGGATCCTTTAGATCGCCAGGGTGAAATGCCCTTGACACAGATGGGCGCTTGCATAACTCTGTGTAGAGCCGTAATCAGCCGAGAGCCGTTACTTTCGTGATCGTCGCCGCTGCTGCGAGCTACGATCCAGAGCCGGTGCAAGATGCAGCCCCAGAGCCAAAGGCCCGACAATGCCGCAACTTTTTCCACCCAGTGCAAATAAACTGACCCGCTACGGGACTGCCGTCGCGATCCTCGGTTTTGGCGCTTTGTTGTGGGGCTTAGCCCTCTACAACAAATCCGACGCTGTCACTGGGGTGGGCTACACGCCCAAACAGCCAGTTCCCTTCAACCATGTGCAGCACGTCAACCAGGTGGGGATGGACTGCCGCTACTGCCACACGGGTGTGGAGAAGGCGAGCTTCGCCAACATCCCGCCGACTGAGACCTGCATGACCTGCCACTCGCAGGTCAAGATCGACAGCCCCAAGCTCGAGCTCGTCCGGAACAGCTATCAGGACGGTACTCGGTTGAAGTGGGAGCGGGTCAACCAGGTTGCCGACTACGTTTACTTCAACCACAGCATCCACACCAACAAAGGCATCGGCTGCACCAGCTGCCACGGCCGGGTCGATCAGATGCCCGAGATCCAAAAGGCCAAGAGTTTCCAGATGTCCATGTGTCTGGAATGCCACCGGAACCCCGAGAGGTACGTCCGGCCGAAGGAGCAGGTCTTCAACCCTGCCTGGCAGCCACCCGCCAACCAGCTTGAAGTGGGCGCCCAACTCGTCAAGGATTACCACATCAAAAAGGGACAACTCGAAAACTGCGCTGTATGCCACCGATGAGCCAGAGCGATACTCCAATGAACACGTCTGAACAACCCACCGCACAAACCCCCGAAGTTGCCGCCATCCGTGAGCAGCTCGCCAAGAGCAAAGGCCAGAAGTACTGGCAGAGCCTCGACGAGCTCTCTGGCACCCCGGCCTTCACTGAGATGCTCGAAGCCGAGTTCCCCCGCCAGGCAGCTGGCTGGAACG
>JACMPN010000181.1 GCA_014377495.1 Candidatus Sericytochromatia bacterium | reverse complement strand
GCCGCCACGGCGACCTCCGTCACGTCCATCTCGATCGCCGTCTCGCCGATCGAGAGCCAGTCGTCAGGCCCATGGGCCACCTGCAGCGCCGCCTGCAGGGCCGCCGTCGCCGCAGGCCGATCCACCGCCGACTTGGCCAGGCACAGCCAGGCACCCGCACTGCGGTTCGCCGGGATCCAGCGGTCCAGCCACCGGCGCCGTGCCGTCGTCCAGCCCAGGCGATCCCACGCGTCCGCAAGCCCGCGCCAGCCATGGCTGTCACCGGGCGAAACCATGATCACGGCCTGCCAGGCCGACGCCGCCTCGCGCCAACGGCCCAGCCGGCTCCAAAGTCGGGCGGCCCCGGCAGCGCCGCCCCCCAGCCGGATCAGCAGCGCCCACCCGTCCGGATGAGTCGGGGCCAGCACGGCGGCACGGCGGGCACAGGCCACTGCCTGCGGCCAGCCCCCCCGCTCGGCCTGCAGCTCTGCGGCCAACCGCCAACTGGCAGCCAGCTTCGGCGCCAGGCTGATCGCCTGGCGGACCAGCGTCCAGGCCTGTCCGCCACAGCCCGATTTGGTGAGGGCCCGGGCCACGGCCGTCAGCAGACCCGCATCCGTCGTCGAGCGCTGCATCGCCCGCTCCCCGACCGCCAGGGCCTCGGGGACAAAACCGAACTGCAGATACGCTTCCACCAGCGTCGTCGCCACCACAGCGGCGGGCGCCAGGGCATCCAGATCACCGGCCTGCACCCAGGCCCGGTCCAGAAACCCCAGGGCGGCCGAATCATGCTCGCGGAGCAGGCGTTTGCCTAACCACCAGAGGGCCAGCGGGCTGCCGGGATCGACTTTGAGGGCCCCCGCCAGGGCCAGGGCCTGGCCGCGGGTGGCCAACACGGCCCGGGCCGCCCGGGGCAACCCGAGATCGGGATGGCGGCGGGCCACCTGGGAGAGGATGTCGCGGGAATAGGGGGCCCCGAGGGCCATCACGTCGGAATAGGCCCGGGTGTCGTTGGGCCGGACGGCCAGATAGCGGCGATAGGCCTGGGCGGCCACGCCACGTTCGCCCAAAGCCACGGCGAGGCGGCCGATGATCAGGCAGTCGCGGCTGGGATCGGCCCGGCGCACATCAATGCGGGACAGCAGCTCGCGGGCTTCGCCAGTGGCCCCACTGGCGGCCCGCACGCAGCCGAGAAAGGCGAGGCCCCGGGCATCATCCGGGGACAGGGCCAGCGCCTGGCGCAGGTGGGCTTCCGTTTCCCCGGACTGGGAGCGGTCCCAGCAGATGGCGGCCAACCCGTAATGGGCGCGCGCACTGAGCGGGCCGTCAGTCAACAGCACCCGGAAGGCGGCGTCGGCTTCGTCGAGGCGGCCGGCGGCCCGGAGACGCCATGCCTGGATCAGACGTGGGTCGTTGGCAGCCACCCTGACCGGTTGGCGCGCAGTTGGGCGCTCAGCAGCCATGGCACTCTCCCTTCACCCCAGCCCATATACCCACGGGCGCCTGAAACTAAGCGCGCCGCATCCGTCGCTGCCGGATGGCCATCCGGGCGCTCAGCAGGCCGCTGAGCTGCCCGTCCTCGAAGTTGAAGCGGCTGTCCGCCTCCAGTTCCGGAAAATCCTGGGGGTTGCGCAAATCCTCCGGGGTCACGCCGGGGAGGCGTTCACGGGCGATGGCCAGCACCCGGACCTGCTGCTGCTCGATCATCCCCGTCAGCAGGGTATCGATCTCATCGTTCGGGATCGTCATCAGAACAGCAACCCTTCCGGCATGAGGACCATCACCTGCGTCCGCTTCAGCCGCTCGTACAACATCGGCTGCAGACTGATGCTGATCTCGTTGTCGAGCAGGGTGGCCATGATCGCCTCGGAATCCGGATACTGGACCACTTCGACCCGATGGGTGGGGAAGCGGCCCATCACCCGGGCCAGTTCCACCGCCTTGGACAACCCGCCCAACTCGTCCACCAGTTTCAGCTGCTTGGCCTGGGCCCCCGTGTAGACCCGGCCCCGCCCGCGGGAGTCCACTTCGTCCCGGGTCAGACCGCGGGCCGCCGCCACCCGGTCGAGGAAGACGGCATAAGTCGATTCGATCGACGTCTTCATCACAGCCCTTTCGGCCTCGGTAAAGGGCCGCATGTCCGTTTCGGAGTCGGCCTTTTCGCCCCGCTTCAGCACTTCCTGGTGGATGCCCAGCTTCTGGTACAGGCCGCCAAAGCTCATTTTGCCGGCAAAGACGCCGATGCTGCCCGTCAGCGTGCCGGGATCCGCCACGATGCGGTCGGCCGGGGTGGCGATCCAGTAGCCGCCCGATGCCGCCACCTCACCCATGGAGATGATCAGCGGCTTGCCCGCCTCTTTCAGCTTGATCAGCTCGCGCCAGACGATGTCCGAGGCGACGACGGAACCACCGGGCGAGTCGATCCGCAGGACCACGGCCCGGACCCGCATGTCGTTGGCCGCCAGCCGGATGGACTTGACCAGGGTGTCCGCCCCCAGGACCGCTTCGCCGCTCAGCAGATTGCGCCCGCTGCGTCCTTCTGTGAGGGCCCCGTCGGCATTGATGATGGCGATGCGGTCCGGATCCTGCCAGGCCGTCCGGTACGTCTCCCGGTTGCCGATGCGGGTCATGGTCGGCTCCTTGCCGCCGAACCAGCTGCTCGCAGCTTTGATCACCTCGTCCTCGTAGGCGATGACGTCGATGAGGCCGGCCTCTTTCGCCTCTTTCGCCGTGAACTGCGCATGATCGATCAGGGCCTTGACCTTGGCGGGCTCCAGCTTGCGGCTCGTGGCGATCGCCTTGACCAGCCGCTCGAACTGGTCATCGAGGATCGCCTCCATCTGCCGGCGGTTGGCCGTGCTCATCGACTCCAGCGTCATCGGCTCGACGGCCGACTTGTATTCGCCGATCTTGACGAAATCCGCCGACACGCCCAGCTTGTCGAGCAAGCCCTTGTAATGGGTGATCTGCATGCTCAGCCCGCGGATCGACAGGTCGCCCAGGGGATGGATGACCACCCGGTCCGCCTGGCAGGCCAGGTAATACTCGGGCGTGTTCACGCCATAGATGTAGGTGATCACCTTTTTGCCGGTGCCCTGCAGCTCGGCCAGGGCCTGTCGGATCTCGTCGAGCGCCGCCCAACTGGCCGACGTGCCGCCCAGGCGGATGATCACGCCGCCGATCTCCGGCGATTCCTTGGCCGTCTTGATCTCTTCGAGGACGCGATAGAGCGACTGACCGCTCGATCCGCCCAACAGACCCTGCGAGACCTGGGAGACGATCGGCCCGCGCAAATCCAACTCGGCCAGCCGGGTCCGGTCGCCGGCCCAGAAGGGTTTGACGAAACCCGTGTGGAAGGCGGCGAAGGTGGCCGGGCTCGTGTTGTTCAGGCCCTGGCTGTGGCCAACTTCACCGTGGGTCCAGCCGAGGGAGAGCCCGACTTCGGCGCTGCCCTGCAGATCGACGGCCCCGCGCAGGTTGATCCCGCCGCAGGGCTGGGCGACGACTTCGAAGCGGGGGAGCAGCTGGGTGAAAGGATCCCCCTCGCGCCAGCCCAGATCGACGGCGAACGAGAGGCGGTCCGTGCCCGGACGGATGCCGATGCCCGCCTGATAGGTCCGGGGCCGCACCGCCCCGTCGATGCGGGGATTCGTCAGATCCCGGGCCGAGGCCCCGAGGCTGAAATAATCGCTGGGCCGCCACAACAGGCCGGCATCCAAGCTGGTGAACCCCGCCCCGGACTGTCCGGCCCGGCCGGCCAACCCCAGTGACAGTCCGGGCAGGAGACTGACTCCCAGTCCGAGGCTGCCTCGCTGCCAATCGCCGGTGGGCAGCGATCCCTGCTCGTAACCCACCCCGAGCCCGTTGCCCGTGACCAGCAGGCTGCCGTCACCCGCACCCTGCCAGCCTTTGGAGAACAAACCCTGCCAGCCGTTCCGGAAAGCCAGACCGGCCGGATTGACGAGCAGCGCCTGGGCTTCGTCGGCCAGGGCGACGCTGCCGGCGAGGCCCGTGATCGGTCGGACGGGGACCCCCCAGGCCGTCAGCGGAATAACGAGGCTCAAACCCAGGCCGGTGAGGCCACGCGCAACGGAGATCATCCTCGAAATCCTTTTTTGGCTCGGCCGATCGAGGGGGCTCGAAGCGGCAATCGGTGCGTTTATCTCCCATTATGGCGCGAGGAAGTGCCGGTGTGTGGAGGGCATGGCTTGCCTCGTGTGTTTACCTTGGTATAATTTGACCGGTTTGCGGCCATTTCGGCCGTGGCGGGCGTCGTGGCATTTTCGCAGCAGCAAGGGAGCGTGGCAGCATGGTCGCAGGCGCAGACAAAAAGCTCGAACTCGAAAGCAAGATCAGCTTTCTCGAGCGTGTGCCCATCTTCGGGGGCTGCGATCTGCCGAGTTTGCGCAAGATGGCTTCCGTCACCACGGAAAAAACGTACGGCAAAAAGAACATCGTCTTTCACGAGGGTGATTACGGCGACACGCTGTACATCATCAAGGCCGGCCGGATCAAGATCGCCAAAGTCACCATCGACGGCCGGGAAAAGACCCTGACCGTCCTGCAGACGGGTGACTTCTTCGGCGAGATGGCGATTTTCGACGACATGCCCCGCTCGGCCACCGCCGAGGCGATCGACGCCGAAGTCCGCCTGCTGGCCCTGTCCAAAGCCGACTTCGAGCGGGCGATCAACGAGACCCCCTCGATCGCCCTGCGGATCATGCGGGACCTGACCCGGCGCATCCGCCAGGTCAACCAGCAGGTCGAGGACCTGGCCTTCAAGGACGTCCACGGCCGCGTCGCCAGCACGCTCTACCTGTTGATGAAGACGGAAGGCGTCCGCCAGAGTGGCAAATCCAGCGTCCTGCTGCGGATGACCCACCAAGACCTCGCCAACATGGTCGGCAGCTCCCGGGAGACGGTCACCCGGGCCCTGAACCGGTTGCAGGACGAGGGGGTCATCTCG
>JACMPN010000180.1 GCA_014377495.1 Candidatus Sericytochromatia bacterium | reverse complement strand
CGATGATGGGGATGCCGTAGCAGGCCCCGTCCCGCCGGCGCACCATGCGGACGCGCCCGCTGGCAAAGCCGCTGTTGTCCGAGAGGAACAGGTTGCCGTCCGGATCGGTGACGACGTCTTCGGGATTGAGCACGGTGGCCGCCGCGATGGGCGTCCCGTTGGCAGCTGTCGCCGCCACGCCCGTCCCCAGTACGGAGGCGATGGTATCGGCCGCCATCGAGCGGCCCAATACCGGCGATACCGACACGGGGAGCGCCCCCGCCAGATTAGCCGACCCGACGCCGACATCCCCAAGGGCGGTGCTGGCGGCGGTGATCACCGGCAGCGGCCCGGGGTTGAGGTAAGAACTGCCGTCGGCCGGTACGATCCCCTTGGTGTCGTCGAAGACCCCCAGGGCGAAGTTGCCCAGGGTATCGACCAGGTTGCCGGCATCATCGACATGGAACTCGCCGTTGCGGGTGTAGGTGAGCGTGCCGGCGGGGTCCGCCACGGCGAACCAGCCGTTGCCTGAGACCGCCAGGTTGGTGTCATTGCCGGTCGAGACGATGGCCCCCTGGCGGAAGTCGGTACTGGTCGACCCGAGGGAGATGCCGCCGGAGGGCACCTGGACCGCGTTGGTGCCGCCGCCCGCGCCCGTAGGCCCGCCATCCCGGATCTGGGTGACGAGCGTGTCCCCGAACGAGACCATGGTGCCTTTATAGCCATAGAGCTGTGCCCCGGTGAGGTTGCCCGAGATCGTTTCGATCCAGCGGCCGAGCGTGCCCAGGGAGGCATGAGCACTAAGGCGGATGTCACTCATGTCATGGTGCTTCCCGCCGACTGGTTGACCAATACCGGCCATCGTAGCAACCGGCGGCGCGACGGCACTAGCAGCCGTATGACAAATGAGGGTTAAATCCCCGTGGTTATCAGATCGGGCCCCGGAGATCCTCACCTCGGCCGCCAAGGTGACCGAGCGGGCCCAGACTCTGCACCAAGTGGGAAAATCCATCCATATCGGCCATGAGCTGCTGGAAAGCCCCCAAACGGCGGCCGCTAAAGCCGGCGAACCTTCCCCGGAGCCGGTCGTCGCTGGTCACCACTGATCGAGGGCCGGCGGCACGGATCAGGTCCTATTACGTCCGGGTCTTATCACGTCTTCGTCGTTATGGGGTTGTCCCTCACTCGTATTGCGACAGGCCCTAACCGTCGGCAGCCGGGTAACGCCCCCGCCCGGACCGTCCGACACCATCAGCCGGCGGTCATGGCTGCACGTAGGCCCGCTGCAACCGGCCCCAGGGGACTGAGAAGCGCACGGCAAACGGCACGCTGGCGCCGGTCGGCGTATATGTCTGGGAGGCACTGTCAAACAGGCTGGCCGAGCCCGTATACGTGCCGCTCAGCGACCCGGTGACGCTGGTCAGGGTGAGGACGGCGTTTTCACGGTCAACACGCAGCGTCCTGCCACCGGCGATGAGTTGCGGGGTAAAGACGAGATCGTTCTTCGTGAAAGCCCCTGCGACGAGCTTGGGGCCGCCCAGCAAAAGCCGGGAGAGGAGCAGCGTCATGCGGTTGCTGCCCGTGTCGCCCTGGTCGAGGGTCAGGTTGGCCCCCGTGTTCGGGCCGTTGAACGTCAGGGCCCCCGACAGGGGATAGGCGACGTCAGCCACAGTCAGCGTGTAGACCATCGGCTCGGTGGAGGCGCCTGCACCCACGCCTGCCTGGCACCCACCCATGATCAGTCCTGAAAACACCAGGCCGAGGCCCATCCGTAGTCGCATTGCGTCTCCCTTGAAGGCCGCCGTCGGCGCCATGCCTCCATCTTGGCCCGACCTGCCAGTCAACGCAAGCATCTCCCGTCCCTTGCAGCGGCAATCGGGTAGGCCTCAGTGCCACCCGTCGGCAAGACAAAAAATGGCTCCTCGCCGCATGCCGGGTCACGGGTGAGGGGGTTTGGTCGCGTTCCGGTCCGCGTCATGGTTGCCGGTGCCGCTACGGGGTTTCGGCACCGGCCGGGGGCCCCTGTTGTACGGTTCGATTAAGAGAATGTTCTTGATTTATTTAGGCAAGATTAAATCCATATTGTCCGATAACGGCAGGGCAACGAGACAGTGATGAGCGAAGTGAGGCTACCCGATGCCAGGACCTGTACAGATCGGCTCTTACGACAAAGGCTTCTTCAGCTTGAAGAAGGACGTAACGGCGACGGAGACGGGCACACGGGGCGTCAGCTACGAGGCCGCTCTCGCCGCCACGAAGCGGACCGCCGGTGCGGACCTGATCGTGGCCCGTCAGAAGGGCAGCGGCTTCACCTACGACGTGATGAGCGTCGACATCAAGAAGACCCAGGTCGCCGGCGCCGGCAAGTTCCTCAAGCTCGTCGACAACGTGCCCGCCAAGGTCGGCGGCAGCGAGGCCTTCCTCGTCGATGAAACCAACGCCGCCAGCGTGCTGCTGCCGGCCACCGACAACACGGACACCAGCAGGGGCCGCCGGGCGATCACCCATGCCCGGGGCCGTGACCTCGACGGCGCCATCGCCCTCAGCACCAGCATCGCCAACGGCGCCACCGCTACCGGCCTCAACCAGACCTTCGCTCAACTGAAATCCAGCCAGCGTGACATGGAAGCCCACGAAGCCTCCCTGAAGACGAAGCTCTCCGGCGCCGAGCAGGCCTTGGCCACCAAGCGGGCGCCTTACGACGCCATGCTCAATCAGGCCCTGGCCACCCAGTCTCAGACCGCCTCCAAGCACCGCAGCATCGTCTCCGGCAAGTCCGAAGAGCGCCGCGAAGCCAGCAACCCCGGCATCCATGACGCCGAAGGCGACGTGCGGGATCGGCAGTCCGACCTGAACGGTGCCCGTGGCGAGCTGAACGCCGCCGGCAACCAGCTGAATGCCGCCCGGGAGACCCTGGCCACGGCCGACCGCTTGCAGGGTGAGCTCGACGGGATCCCCTACCGGGTCCAGACCGTCAACGGCAAGCTCGATGATTACAACGACGCCGTGCGTGATCTCGAAAACGCCCAGAGCCGCTACCGCACCGCCATGAACAGCTACAACGCCGCCATGTCCCGCTACGAAAACGACCTGCGTGAGTACCAGAACCAGCCGTCGAACAGCCAGTACCAGAATCAGCCTTCCGGCAGCCAGTATCAGAACCAGCCTTCCGGTGGCCAGCAGAAACCGTCCTCCGGCGGCCAGCACCAGAACCAACCGTCCAACAGCCAGTATCAGAACCAGCCGTCGAACAGCCAATACCAGAACCAGCCCTCCGGCAGCCAGTACCAGAACAAACCGCAGCCGACCCGCCCGACCCGGCCCACCGAGCCGTCGCTGCGGACGCCGTCTTCCTGGAGCTGGGGCGACTCTCAGTACAGCCTGCAGAACGAACGGCGCAATCTGAACGTCCGGGCCAACGACCTGTTGGACGACATCCCCGACGTGCGGGCCAACGGCAACCGCCAGCTGGATGCCGCCAGCGACCGGGTCAGCAACGCCCAGAACGGTGTCGCCCGTGCCGAGAACCGGCTCGACGCGTCGGAAAGCCGCCTGCGGACCCTGCCGGCCGGTGCCGCCGCCCCGATCCAGGCCGCCCAGAAGAACCTGACCAACGCCCAGACAGCTGAATCGACCGCCCTGCGTGGCGCTCAGACCACCGTCGACAAGGCCCGCACGGCGTTGGACGTGAACACGCAAACGGAGCGCTCGACCGTGCTGCAGCTGCAGTCCGACCTGAAGGCCGCCCCAAACGCCTTCCAGGCTGCGATCGACGCAGCTGCCCGTAAGTACGGTCTGTAAGGCCCATAACGACCTCGCCCCTGAACGACACCACGTCGTCCGGGGGCTTTTTTCTTAGCGGGGGGAGGGCGCCCAGTCTGCCGATCCCGTCGGCACGCCCGAATCGGTTGCTGACATCAGGGTTTTTATGCAGAGGTTAAGCGTGTGAGAAGCCCTGATGAAGCTGATGTGACCCCATTGGGGTTTTTCGGGACCAAGTTCGTATCTTGACGGGGGCTGGCGAGTTCGATAAGATCCCGTTGCTGCGTATGAGACAGTAGCTCAGTTGGTAGAGCAGCTGGCTTTTAACCAGCGGGTCCTGGGTTCGAGTCCCAGCTGTCTCACTCTCTGCATTTGGCCTGGCGCGATCGTCTAGAGGCCTAGGACACCAGCCTTTCACGTTGGTTACACGGGTTCGAATCCCGTTCGCGCTACCACAGTTTTGAGCCCTCGCTTCAGCGGGGGCTTTTGACATTTCCAGGCCCTGGCTCCGCCCAAACCCTCATGGCTAAGCGGGTGCTGTGGCGTCGGAGCGGTGGGAACCACCTCCTGAAACGAATTGATCTATCCGAATTGGCCAGAACCGGCACTGGCTCCTGGGTTTAAAGTCTCTATCGGCTTGAAACGAAAGGAGCATCACTATGCGTGGAAAGTCGTGTGCCTGGATCGCCGCCTTGATGGCCGCCGCCGGCTGTGCCCAGGCCCCCAACCCGCTCGGCGCAAGTCCGGCGAATGGGCCCATGCTTGATCAAACCCGGTCGCGCCCGGCATTCTCAATCACGCAGTTACCGCCCAACTCTGGCCTGTCTGGCTATGCCCGGACCGCCGGTGGCGCCGTCAGCAGCTTGTCCGGCTACGGTGGCGGCGGCTACGGCGGCTACGGCGGCTACGGCGGCTATGGCGGCTACGGCGGCTATGGCGGCTACGGGTCAACGTATTACGGGAGCTACGCGGG
>JACMPN010000179.1 GCA_014377495.1 Candidatus Sericytochromatia bacterium | reverse complement strand
GCTGACACCCAGTGATGCGCTGACGCCCAGTGAGCCATTGGCGCCGATGACGACACCGGCCGTTGCCCCGGCCGAAGCCCCCGCCATCTCTCAACCCCAGACCACCCCGGCGATCCAGCCTGCTGCCCTGCCGACCACGCAGGAACAGCCGACCATGGTCACGCCGGCGCCCGCCCAACCGCTGAATACGGCACAATCGGCTCCCGCCGAGCCGATGAGCGTCCAACCAGCGCTCCCGATGGGTGCTCCCATCAGTAGGCAACCGGCGAACGCTCCGGTGATGAAGGGCCTCGATGCCGCACCGGTGATGGGCACGACGAGCGGGGCTCCGGACGCATCAGCGCCCGTCTCCCAGCCGGCGATGGCGGTGCCGGTAACGGCACCCGTGATCGCCCCGGCCGTCTCGGCACCCCAGATCCCGCACATCGGGCCGACGAGCCGGCGGGACATTAACAAGGACTCCGCCAAGCCGGCCGTGCGGCCGCCTTTGGCGACCAAGCCCATGACCACTGCCGCCAAGCCAGCCGTGAAACCGGCTGCCAAGCCGGCCGTCAAACCCGTAACCATGGCCCATGCACCGGTGAAACCGCCGATCAAGCCGGCCGCCAAGCCGCCTGCACCGAAGCCGGCCGGCTCGACGATCGTGCCGCCACAACGGGTGAACACCGCCGGGACCATGGATCAACATGGCGACGAACTGCTTGAAGCGCCCCGCAGCAAGCCCCGCGTCGATCCGATGACGGCCGCGGCGACGACCCCGACGGTGGTCACCACGACCACGACGGCCTCGACGACGAGCGTGGCGACGACGGCCACGCCGGAAACGACCATCGTCACCACGACCACCGCCCCGACCACGACCGTCGTGGCCACCACGGAAACGGCGGCCACGCCGCCGGCCCCCGTGATGGTGGCCGAGCGGCCTTCCGGGCTGCCGTCCGGCGAGCTGCGCACGCCGGCCATGGCCCGGACCTTTGCGCCGCCATTCCGGACACACGTCCAGTTGCTCTACAACCCGTTCTCCTACCGGGAAAGTCTGCCCTCGCAGGAGTTGCAGGCAGCGGGCTCGATCACCAAGGCGCTGGGGGCCGAGGCTGGTTGGCGGCTTTCCGATCCCGTGGAGTTGACGGGCAGCTATCTCTACAACGATTACCGGCTGACCGGTGATGAGGCCAACCCGGATCGGGGCCTGCGCTCCGAACACCACGGCCGGATGATGGGCTATTACGTGTTGCCGATCTCCTCGCAGCTCGAAGTTGCGGCGGGGGCCGGGGCCCTGCTGTCGTCCTACGCCACGTCCGGTGCGCCGGCGGACGACACCCGCACACCGGATCTGTTCGACTCGAACTTTCAGCGGCTGATGCTGCAGGCCGAGGCCAAGGTGGGCTACCAACCGGTGCCGAGCCTGCCGCTGACGCTGACGGCGTCCGCAGGGCTCATGCCTTGGGGCCGGGTCTTCCAGTCGTCTGCCATGTTGCCGGATACCCTCTGGGGCGTCAGCTACTCGGCGGGAGCCCGCTACTCGATCATGAACGTGGCCGTCGAGGCCCGCTACCGTGGTCAGCAGGTCTTCGGCGACAACTATCAGCAGGGCAATGACATGCTGCAGATAGGCCTGGGCTACGAGTTCCGCTAACCAATCAAAAGCAAAGCAGCCGCATCCGAGTCGATGCGGCTGCTTTGCTTTAAAATCCCCCCATGACTGACGATCAAACCGCAGCCTTGGCCGAAGCGACCACCTACTTCCGCAACGATGCCCTGGCCGATGCCCTGACCCTCGTGGACGTCCTGTTGGCCGAGACGCCGACCTGGTCGGAGGCGATGCTGCTGCGTGGCAAAATCCTCTTCGAGAGCAACCGTAAGATCGAGGCCGCCCATACCCTGCGGCAAGTCGTCACGCTCGATCCGCAGAATGCCGAGGCGTTTTATGCCTTGGGCCTGACCTTCCGCCACTTGCGGAGGCTCGATGATGCCGAAGGCTGTCTGAAAGCCGCATTGCGGCGCCAGCCCGATGATGATGACGCCCGGTTCGTCCTGGCGAACGTGCTCTTCGACAAACAGGACCTTGCGGGTGCGGTCGCCGAATACACGGCCCTCGCCGGCCGTCGGCCGCTGGATGCGGACCTGCAGTACAATCTGGCCCGGGCTGCGGACGATGCCGGGCCTCTGGCCGTGGCCGCTGAGGCGTATGACACGTATTTACGCCTGACCAGCGGCACCGATGACGCCACCCGTCAGTTCGCCACTGAGCGTTTGGCGCAGATCCGGTCTGGCACGGTGCAACCGCTCGATTGGGCTGATCCGCATGATGCTGATGGGGCAGGCGCGTAAGGGACGGCGGGATACAGGCGGTGAACACGGCCGGAACTGGCCTCACACTGCCGATTGATTGCAGGGCGCCGGCGATACCGCCGGCAATTGTTGCTTGATGATTAAAGTTGCTTTAGACCTGTGTCAGTCGGCCCTTTGAGGGATTGCGGCCAGTCATACTGGGGGGATGATGTCAACGTCGAAAACCGGCTAGGGCCATGCCCAACGAAGCCAGTACGATCAATTCGCTGAAAGCCGTCGACGCGTGGATCGATGTGATCAACGCCAACATCAACGGCGGCGTCCGCACGGCCTTCAAATCTTCGCGCCTCAAGTTCGCCGGCTCCAACGTCAACGTCCTCCGCAGCGGCAACAGCACGTCACTGCCACTGCAGATGCCCGAACCAGGGCTGACGACCGCCAATACGATCATCGATTTCTCCCAGGGGGCGATTACCACCAGCACCGAGAGCACCCACGTGGCCATCCAGGGATCCGGCTGGTTCAAGCTCAAGCGGTTTGCCGATTTGAACAGCCCCACGACTGACTACCTCTATACCCGGGACGGCGAATTCCGTTGGATGACTCTCCCGGCCGGGGTCAGCGTACAGACGTCGGGCTCCATCTATTCCGGCGGCGGGTTCACGGTGCAGGTGCTGGTGAACCACGACGGACTGGCCGTAATGTCCGACTGGGTGGGCGGCAGCTCTGTCATCCACATGTTGACCGACGCTGCCGGTGCCGTGGTCGGCGGCTCCGGCTCTGCCGCCGCCCTCGGCGCAGCCTACGCCACCCGGTTCGTCGAGGACATGGCCGCCCGCAACGTCCCCAACCAGCAGGGCCTGTTGTACAGCCAATACGGGTCGACGGTCATGCACAAGCCGACGGGCACCGTATACGTCGACGCCATGAACACGTCGACGATCCTTGCCAAAAGCCTCGAAGCAAGTAATGCCAGCATGACCCAGAGCGTGCCGGAGCTGAGTTTAGCCCAAAAACTGTTCTCCGCCCTGACCAAGGTCCTGCAGATCACGCAGACCAACACCGACAG
>JACMPN010000178.1 GCA_014377495.1 Candidatus Sericytochromatia bacterium | reverse complement strand
TGGCGCCGAGCCGCAGTTCGGGACCGGGTGCGAAACTCGTGCTGCCCGAGGCGAAGAAGCGGTCGCCCAGCGATGGGGCCCGGGTCGAAGTGGTAGCCGGTGTTCATGCCACTATTTCCGGCGAGTCGTAACAGACACGGGCGTGCCACCTCATCGGGCATAGGCCACGGACATGGACGCTGGAACAGGGTAAAGTCGGTGTCATGACTGACCATGCCAGCTTTCCCATCCCCTGCGATCCCCTGACGGTCGCTTACCTGCGCATGGCCGGCGACGCCTGTGCGTTCATCGAGACGAACACGTCCCACGCCGTGCCGGATCTGCTCGCAGCCTTGCACAGCCATGGCCGGCAGCCGGCAGACGTGCTGTACGTCGTCGTCACCCATGCCCACCTGGACCATGCGGCAGGGGCAAGCGCCCTGATGCAGGCCTGCCCCAATGCCATGCTGCTGGCCCACCCGCGGGCGGCCCGCCACATGATCGAGCCTGCCAAGCTGATCGCCGGCGCCACGGCGGTCTACGGCGAGACCCGCTTCGCCGAGTTGTACGGCACGATCTCGCCGATCCCGGCCGAACGGGTACGGGCACTGGCCGACGGTGAGGCCTTCACACTGGGGTCGGCCAAGTTGCGGGTCTGGCATACGGCGGGCCATGCCAATCACCACATGGTCATCCACGATCCGACGCTGGACACCGTGTATACCGGCGACACGTTCGGCCTCGTCTATCCGGCCCTGCAGGGACGTGGGCGCTTTGCCCTGCCGTCCACGAGCCCGACGGGCTTTGATGCGGCCGAAGCCCACAAGAGCATCGACCGGGTGCTCGCGTTGGGCACCAAAACCGTCTCCCTGACCCATTACGGGCCTTGGCCGGATCTCAGTGAAATCGCCGGCCAGTTGCACCGCTTCATCGACCTTGCCGAAAGCTGGGTCGTCATGGCAGCGGCAGGCAACGAGGGGGCCGAAGCGATCACCGACCGTCTGAAAACCGCCTGGCATGAGGCGATTGCCGCCGAGGGCGATCGTCGGGACCTCGGCTTCGACGAGGCGTCATTTCGCCTGCTGGCCCTCGACATCGACCTGAACGCCCAAGGACTGGCTTTCGCAGCCCACGCCCGGCGGGCGGTGGCTGCTGCCACCGTGCAACGATCGGCGTCTCCGTCGCCCTGACGGTGACGCCCTGGGATCAGGATCAGGTTGCGTTGCAATTGACCGCTCGCCTGCCGCATGTTAATACTTATTTACAAAGAAAGTTTTCGACCCGGGAGCCTGGCTCGAAAGGATTCAGCCGCCGTGCCGATTTGAGCGCAGCGCCTGTAGAAGCCGTCTCCGACTCTCTGTCGGGCGCCGAACGCAGCCCGACTGTGACTGCTGCACAACCTTTTCCGTGCGACACCCCGCAACGCCTCGGCCATACCCATTTCACCCTTATCGGTCGACGCACGGGTCAGCTGAGAACGTGGAAAACGCCGAAGGATCGTCAGGTCGTCATGCAGCACCCTATTGGACCCAAGAAAGAACGGAATCCATGGAATTCACCGCCAAAACGACATCATGGGGAGCACTCTGCGTAGCACTGTCACTCAGCCTCGTCGGCTGCGCCCCGCCGAAAAGCCAATCCCCCGGCAGCAATCCAGGGGGAAATCCTGCCGGCATCCCGCTGGCCAGTCCCCAGCCGTCAGCGCAGGCCACCCCCACCCCCACCCCGACGCAGACCGCCTCGG
>JACMPN010000177.1 GCA_014377495.1 Candidatus Sericytochromatia bacterium | reverse complement strand
GTCGCGACGTCCGGGTCCGGCTCAGCGATCCCTGCTTCGATGCAATCCGCAGTCATGCCGGTTTTCAGTTACTGCTCAACTGATTCTTCAAAACGTCAGAAGCGCCTTCCGATCGTGTCGGGAGGCGCTTCTGACGTTTGGCCGGCTGCGGCCGTCAGTTGGGTGCATGTGAATGCATGTTGCGCCTTGTGCGATCGTCGCTGAGCAAGTTAGGATCAGGGTGTGCCTGGCGTGTGGCCCTTGAAAAGGTCGTTATGACGGGCATAGGCGGTTTGTGGCGGCGGCAGGCCCCTCTGTGTCCGGGTTGCAGAAATGGCGATGCGGGGCATCAGGCAGAGCGGCGCATCATGCTGTCACAATCTAGTTACAATCGTTAATGAGGGAGCCAATATGCTTACCAAAGACATGGTCACCACCGCAACGAACGTCCCGGATCCGAAGTTGATCCCGCCTCAGATTATGGCAAGGGTCTTTCACGACCTCGACCTGAATCGGGATTTTGATATGGGCGGTTATTCCGTGCCGACGATCGGGGTCTTCGAGCAGTTGGCCGAGGTCACCGACCGGCGCTGACGGATGGCCGCAGTGACCGGGCGTCGCCCGGTGCGACGCCACCGCCGGTGCGCCCACCTCACGTGCTTACGACACGCATCATGGCCTCATCTGAGGCTGTGATGCGTGTCGTAATCGTTTCGTAACCTTTCACTGT
This sequence comes from Candidatus Sericytochromatia bacterium, assembly GCA_014377495.1. Lineage (GTDB taxonomy): Bacteria > Cyanobacteriota > Sericytochromatia > JACMPN01 > JACMPN01 > JACMPN01. The sequence goes on along the minus strand of JACMPN010000177.1, from coordinate 4,797 downwards.
GCCCTGAATGCGGCCGGGATATCCCTGAAGACGGCTTTTTTGGGGATGAAGCGCCGCGGGGCCCGCCTGGTGCGGGTCATGTTATTTTTTATCGTGATCGAAGGGTGGCTGTGAGCCGCATGCCCATTTTGTCGCGGTGCATCGGCGCAAGCGCACTGCATCATCCTGCGACAATGGGGTTAACAATCGTTTATGAGGAGGATGACATGATCACCACTGGCACGATGCAGCTGGATCCGAAACTGATTCCGCCCCAGATTTTAGCCTGCGTTTTCCGCGACATCGATCACAACCGTGACTTCGACATGGGTGGTTATTCCGTGCCGACGACGGTGGCCTTCGAGCAGTTCAACAGCCTGAACTAAAACGGTTGCCCCCTTTTACACCGGGCAGCAACGTCGCTGCCCGGTGTAAAAGGGGGCCTATTGGCGGGCGATGCGCTCGCCGCAGCGGACAGCCGTCTCCAGGCCAACGGCCGAGGCGGTCAGCAGGTCTGCGTCGAACGTCACCCGGCCGGGCTCGAACAACTGGATGACCGTCGAGCCCCCGAACTGGAAGTACCCTTTTTCGTCGCCCCGGCCGACGGGGATCCCAGCCGTGTAGGTCTGGACGATACTGCCCACGCAGAGGGCGCCCACCTCGATGGTGGCGATCAGCCCGAAGCAGTCCGTCTGCAGAGTACTGACGGCCCGGCGGTTTTCGGTGAGGATCGGCCGGCCGCCCTGCAGTCCGATGGGATTGACCGTATCGTAATGGTGGCCGCAATCGACTGACGGGGACGGCAGGCCGGCCTCGACGAAGTGGAACCGGTGATAATCCCCCGGCGCCAGACGGAGCACCAGGGCGGACCCGCCGGCAAAGCGGGCGGCCAGCTCCGGCCGCATCAACAGGCGGCTGATGGTGATCGGGGCACCCTTGACGGGGACCACCTGGCCTTGGGTGATCGTCGGAAAGACCAACAACTTGCCGTCACTGAGCGAGATGAGGTGCTCGGGCGCCCGGTCGATGGGCCGGGCTTCGGGTTTCAGGTGGCGGGCAAAAAAGGCGTTCAGGGTGGTAAAGCTGGGCAGCGGGTCCCGCACTTCGCTCAGGTCGATGCCGGCCGCCGTGGCGAACCGGCGGATCACGGCGGTTCCGACGCGGCGGTCCTGCCAACGGCCCATCCAGGTCGAGACGAACGGCTGGCGCACGATGGCGGCGACAGGGGCACCCAGGGGATGCCCATACAGCCAGCGCATTACCTTTTCGGCCATGACGGGTTCACGGACCCGTTGGCCGGTACGACGGTCAAGGTATTCGACAGGCGGTGGTGTGGCTGGCATGCTGAAACCGACAGATAGCGGGCGTGATGTAGGCCGAGGCAGGATACCACGCAGCCCGCAGGCTCGGTGAAAGGGGCTAGGACGATGCAATTGGCCGGCAAAACCGTGCTCGTCACCGGTGCGGCCCATCGGATCGGCCGGGCCATCGCCCTGGATCTGGCGGCAGCCGGTGCCGACATGATCGTCCATGCGCACCGTTCGATCGTCGAGGCCGAGGCCCTGGCGGCGTACATTCAGAGCACGGGCCGACGGGCGTGGGCCCTGGCGGCGGATCTCGCCGATCCGGCGGCCGTACAGGATCTGGCCGTGCAGGCCCTGGCCCTGACGGGGCGTGTCGACGTGCTGGTGAACAACGCCGCCATCTTCGAGCGCACGCCTTTGGCTGCGGCCGGGCTGGCGGACTGGGATCGGCACATGGCCGTCAACGTCCGGGCACCCTGGCTGCTGGCCCAGGCTCTGGCCCCGGCGATGCAGCCCGCCGGCGCCGGCAAGATCATCAACCTGACGGACTATCTGGCCGTTCGGCCCGTGCGGGACTACGTGCCCTACCAGGTCTCCAAGGCGGCATTGAACGGGTTGACCCTGGCTCTGGCCAAGGCCTATGCCCCGACGGTGCAGGTGAATGCCGTGGCCCTGGGGCCGATCCTGCCGGCGGCCGGGATGGACGACGCCGAACAGGAAAAACTGATCCGGCGCTTGCCCCTGCAACGCTGGGGCAGCCCCGACGATGTCGTCAAAGCGGTGCACTTCCTGATTGCTGAAGCCGACTTTGCGACCGGCAGCACGCTGTCCATTGATGGCGGCAGCATGATCCGCTAGGTGGAACGGCCGAAGCGGCCACCTGGAAAGGTGACCGCTTCAACCGGCTCATGCCGCCATTAAGGTGAGACGTTCTGACCTGACCGGCCCGTCTGGCCGGTCGCGCCAGTTGCTCCGGTCTGGCCCGATTGACTGCTGTCCATGCGCCGGACGATTTCCTGGAAGGCATCCTTCAGTTGCTCAGTGAAGATGCTCGCCACTTCCCGGCCGTTGTCGGTGCTGCTGCGGATCGCGCTCAGGGCGTTGTCCAGCTTTTCACGCATGGCGGTGATGTTCGGGTCGGTGGCGCTGAACTGCCGCACATCGCTGGCAAACGACGTCTTGGCCTGCTCGAGGAAGGTGACCGCATCATTGGTCCGGCCTTCCCTGGCGGCCTTGGCGGCCTCATCAACCAGGGCTCGGGATTGGCCGAAGCGCTGGCCGCTGTATATGTTCGGCGTCGACGGCCGGGCCGGCGGTTGGACCGGCTGGACATAGGGCTGCTGGCCCATGGGTTGTTGCGAGATGATCGGCTGCGATGGTTGGGTGCGGAGGGGGGTCTGGGTGGTGGGGACGCCGCAAGCTGTCGCGGACAGCAGGACTAGACAGGCCACGGAGCCGGAAAGGCCTGCCGGCCATGTCAAATTCCGCACGCAGATCTCCTTCGTCACTTGCCGTTGAGTCGGCCCGCAGGACGGGCAATGCCAATCGTAAATGGCATGTGGGCGCCTGGCTTGAGGGCAACCGCCAGACTTGACGGTGCGCACGTATGAGGCGGGATGGCCGAAGAACGGGCCCGACTGGGCACCCTGCCCAAGGGGGGATGCGCCCGGCGGTCCGTCTGCTTCGGCCCCGTTGGCCGGCACCTCTGCAAATGACCGCCGGGCGCATTCCCCCTGACTGTGTTACCGCTTGGTGTTCATGGGTTCCGGCAAGGTGCGGTGAGCCGCCGCGCCGGACGTCACTTTGTCATTCTGCTGCAGGTGGGCGAGGGGTTCCTGCAAGAGGCGGGTGAGGATCGTGCCGACGTCACGCGAGTTGGTGACGGTAGTTCGGATCTGCCGGACGGCTTCGGTGATGTGGCTGGATAGCCTTGCGGCCGGGGAGTCGGGGCTCTGGATCCGACGATCCGGTTGTCAGGCGGTATGGGCTTCGTCCAGCAAGCGCACCGTATGGGTCTGATCGCTGGACTTGGCGGCCTGATGGGCTTGATCGATCCGTATCGACACGGGCTTCATCGGGTCCTGTCTGACTGGGGCATTGCGGCGGGCCAGACCCGACCGGTCGGCACGAAATCCACTCACAGCACCTGCTAATCGGGGTGGAACGGCGCTAGAATGCAGCAGAAGCGACGGTTCTGCCGGGGACCGGTTTACCTGATCCGGCCTGACCGCCCCGCTCTGCCAATGAAAACATGACGGTCCGGTGGCGATGCGGCTGCCGGCCTGCTGCGGAGGGTATATGCCGACGATCGAATCTACTCCGGCCTTTGTGCAATCGGTCTACGAGAAGATGTCCAAGAACCTGGCGGTCGTCCGTCAGCGTTTGAACCGGCCGATGACGCTGGCCGAAAAGATCCTCCTCGGCCATCTGGCAGACCCCGCCAACGCCGATCTCCGGGCCGGTGAGAGCTACCTGATGCTGAACCCGGACCGGGTCGCCATGCAGGATGCCACCGCCCAGATGGCGCTACTCCAGTTTGCCCAGGCCGGCGTCAAAGAGACGGCCGTCCCGTCGACCGTGCACTGCGACCATCTGATCGCCGCCGAGCACGGCGCCACCGCCGACACGGCCACCGCCAGCAGCGAAAACTCGGAAGTCTATGCCTTCCTGCGCACGGCCGCCACCAAGTTCGGCGCCGGCTTCTGGGGCCCGGGGTCGGGGATCATCCACCAGGTCGTCCTGGAGAATTATGCGTTCCCCGGGGCGATGATGGTCGGCACCGACTCCCACACGCCGAACGCCGGTGGCCTGGGCATGATCGCCTGCGGCGTCGGCGGCGCCGATGCGGTCGACGTCATGGCCGGCTTCCCCTGGGAAGTCAAATACCCCAAGCTGATCGGCGTGAAGCTGACCGGCAAGCTGAACGGCTGGGCCTCACCGAAGGACGTGATCCTCAAGCTCTGCGGCATCCTCACCGTCAAGGGCGGCACCAACGCCATCGTCGAGTACTTCGGCGACGGCACCAAGGAAATCAGCTGCACGGGCAAGGCGACCATTACGAACATGGGTGCCGAGCTGGGTGCGACGACCTCCGTCTTCCCCTATGACGAGCGGATGGATGCCTACCTGCGGGCGACCGGCCGGCCCGGCGAGGCCGATCTGGCCAAGGCCAACGCCGACATGCTCGTGGCCGACCCCGAGTGCGCCATCCACCCCGAGAAGTACTACGACCGCATCGTCGAGATCGACCTGTCGACCCTGGAGCCCCACGTCGTCGGACCGCACACGCCAGACCTGCTCCGCACGCTCGCCGAGCTGAAGGCGTCCGTCGCCACGGAGAACTATCCCGACAACCTGACCTCGGCCCTGATCGGCAGCTGCACCAACTCGTCCTACGAGGACATCAGCCGGGCCGTCGACGTGGCGAAACAGGCGTTGGCCCATGGTCTGAAAGCCTCGATCCCCCTGCTGATCAGCCCCGGCTCCGAGACGATCTACTCGACCATCGCGCGGG
>JACMPN010000176.1 GCA_014377495.1 Candidatus Sericytochromatia bacterium | reverse complement strand
TGGAGTGACCTTGGAGCCACGCAGGGCGTGACGGGTCTCGTCCAGAAAACGGAGGTGCCATGCATGAGAGTTACTAACACTTAAAACGGAGCCTGCTGGGTTTACCCAGTCGTTTCGTTTAAGGGGTCCCTTCGGGGGCCCCTTTTTTCGTTTGGCAAGCACCGCAAAAGAAAAGAGCCCTGTTTCCAGGGCTCGGGTGGAGAGAGTAGGGTAGCTAGGGGGGAGAAAGCTGTAGGCCCGCTTGCGCAGGGCGTTCCGGCCACCCGCTTCACGCTTCACATTACCCTTATCGGCCGCCTGTGCTCAGGTCTTGCCCAAGACAGGGTTAACCTTCGGCAATGCCTTGTTAATCATGTGCCAGACCCCAAACGCCAGAAATGAGGCCGACACTTTATCGGCCTCGTTTTTGGCGTTTTTAAGGCCTATGCCGTCGCTTCTTCCCGCTTTTCCATTAGAACCGGGGCGCTGACGCCGACCAACTGCGTAAGCAGATTATGCAGGACGATGCGCACCGAGCCGGCCAGAGTCAGGCGGGCCTGGCTGAGGGCCGGGTTCGCCGGATCGAGGACCCGGCAGCGGGTGTAAAAGCTGTGGAAGTCGGTGGCCAGCGAATCGGCGTACTGCACCATTTTGTAGGGCGCCCGGTACTGGGCCGCTTCGGCCACCTCGTCGCTGAACCGGGCGATCCGCAACAACAGCGCCCGCTCGCTCTCGTCCTCCAAAAGGCTGAGATCCGCAGGGCCCGTGGCTGCCGGCATCTGGCTTTCGGCCATCCGCTCGATGCTGCAGATGCGGGCGTGGGCGTATTGCACGTAGAAGACGGGGTTGTCGGAGGCTTCTTTTTTGGCCAGGTCGATGTCGAAGTCGACGGGCGAGTCCGCCGCCCGCAAAACGAGGAAATACCGCGAGGCGTCGATGCCCACTTCGTCGATCAGCTCGTCGAGGGTGACCATCTCGCCTGTGCGCTTGCTCATCCGGACGGGCACGCCGCCCCGGTAGAGGTTGACCATCTGGTAAAGGATGACTTCCAATTTGGCAGGATCGCGACCGAGGGCCTGCAAGGCTCCCTTCAGCCGGGCGATGTCGCCATGGTGGTCGGCGCCCCAGACGTTGATGTAGGTGTCGAAGTCGCGACCATACTTGTCCAGGTGATAGGCGATGTCGCCGGCAATGTAGGTGGGACGGCCGTCCTTGCGAATGAGGACCCGGTCCTTGTCGTCGCCGAATTCCGTGGACTTGAACCATTTGGCCCCGTCCAGGTCGAACACGAAACCCGCCTTGTCCAGCATGTCGATGGCACCCAGGACCTTGTCGGCCGCATGCAGCGTCCGCTCGGAGAACCAGGTCTCGAACCGGCAACCGAACCGGGTCAGGACGGCCTGCTGCTGCGCCAGGAACGCCGCCCGGCCCAAATCGGTGGCCACGTTGACCAGATCCGTCGCCCCGGAAAACAGCGCATCGATCAGCTTCGGGTCACCAGGCAGGTCGGTTTCCAAATACGGCGTCAGCCGCTCGGCCAGACTGGCCCCGTGGGCCGTCAGGAAATCCAGCATCCCGGCAACTTTCAGGGCGGCCAGGGTGTCGGGATCCGCCGCGGCGTCCTTGATGAAGTCCCCGCCGTAGCCGTTCTTGGGGAACGGCACCTTCAGGCCCTGTTGTTCCAAGGCGCGCAGCAGGATGCTCACGCCGAGCATCGTCAGCTGGTTGCCAAAGTCGTTGATGTAGAACTCCTCGCTGACCGTGTGGCCGGTGTAGCGGAGCAGGTTGGCGATGGCCGAACCCAAAGCGGCGTTGCGGCCGTGGCCGATATGCAGGTTGCCGGTGGGGTTGGCACTGACGTACTCGACCATCACCTTGGTGCCGGCGCCGGTGGCGCCTTTGCCGTACTCGGGACCTTGGGCGTGGGTCTCGCCGATCACGGTCTGGCGCAACCAGTCCAGGCTGAGCCGCAGGTTGATGAAGCCGGGCTTGGCGACTTCGGCCGAGCCGATCATCGGGTGGTTGATCCGGGCGACGATCGCCTCGGCGATGGCCAGCGGCGCCATGCGGGTCGGCTTGGCCAGGGTCATCGCCACGTTTGTCGCAAAGTCGCCGTGCTCAGGGTTGCGCGGGGCGTCGATCTGCGGGTCGGGGATCTCCGCCAGGGTGATCGCCCCATCGGCAACCGCTTGGGCAAGCGCAGCTTTGACGGCGGCGGCGAGGGGATCACGAATCATGGCAAAGGGTCTCCGATAGGCGTGTTTGGATACGAAAAAGCCCTCCAGTCTAGCATGGAGGGCTTTAGGACCTGAAGGGAGGCCGGGACACGGGGCCCGGGCGGGCGGTTAACCGAGCACGCCCCGCATCTGGATGGCCTGGGCGAATGCCCGGGAAAGGGTCCGCCACGCCTGACCCTCGTCCACGTTGGCGGGACTGCGGCCCTGCTGGGCCAATTGCCGCTGGACCCGCTCGAGGGACTCCGTCGGATAGGCGAAATAGGTCCGGTTCCCGTTCGGGCTGGTCAAGCGGGCGTTCAGGGCCGAGACACAGCGGCGCACATGGTCGCCGACGTCGATGTGTGCGGCGGCGAGGAGCCAGCCCGTCCACAGGGTCACCGCATCGCTGAGCGGCAGGTCGGGGGCAGGGGAGTTGCGGGGCGGCGGCCCCAGCAGCGGATAACTGGGGGGTGCCGGCAAGAGCAGCGGCGCTTCCGCTGAGTCGGCTTTGGCTTTGGGGTCGAGGGGATCCACCTGCATGCGCTCTCCTCATCACGATCCTATCGCAACCGGCATCGACGCTGTCCGACAGGTCACGGCCACGTCTCCCTATTGAACCCGAATGCAAATCCTGCTAAACAGCACCCTGACTGGCAGGACGGCAGGCGGCACGGTATCCGGGGCAACGGCGGGTGCGGCAGTGGTTGCCCGGCTTGGTAGAATGGCGCTACAACATTGGCACCATGAGGTAATCCGAGATGGCGACCGTTACGCATCTGTCGAGCATTAACCCGGCGACCCTGGAAAACGTGGGCGAGGTCCCCATCCACACGCCGGCCGACGTACTCGCCGCCGTGCAGCGGGCCCGCCTTGCCCAGCCCGCCTGGGCGGCCCTGTCGGTGCAGCGGCGGCTCCACACCATGCGCCGCTACCAGACGGTGATCGTCGAAAACATCGACCGGATCGTCGAGACCGTCTGGAAAGAGACGAGCAAGCCACGCACCGAGGTGCTCGTCGAGATCTTCGCCGTGCTGGAGATGATCCGCCACTACCGCAATGTGGCCGCCAAGGCCCTCGCCCCCCGCAAGGTCAGCTCGGGCATCGTCCTGCACAAGCGGGCCTACAAGCGTTATGAGCCGATGGGCGTCATCGGGGTCATCTCGCCTTGGAACTATCCGTTCCTGCTGCCCCACACGCCGGTCCTCACGGCCCTGATCGCCGGTAACGCCGTCGTCCTCAAGCCCTCGGAGCTGACCTCGCTCACCGGCCAGCTGATCGGCCAATTGCTCAAGCAGGTGCTGCCGGATCCCGAGGTGTTCCAGATCGTCACCGGCACCGGTGAAACGGGCGCCGCCCTCGTCACGGCCGGCACGGACAAGATCTGCTTCACCGGCAGCGTCGCCACCGGCAAGAAGATCATGGCCGCGGCGGCCGACAGCCTGACCCCCGTGGTAATGGAACTGGGCGGCAAAGACCCGATGATCGTCTGCGCCGACGCCGATTTGGAGCGGGCTTCGGCGGGTGCCGTCTGGGCGGCGTTCAGCAACTCCGGTCAGACCTGCATGGCCGTCGAGCGGGTCTATGTCGTCGACTCGGTGGCCGAGGCGTTTACCGCCAAGGTCGTCGCCAAAACGAACGCCCTGCGCCAAGGCGTGGACAGCGGCGACATCGAGATCGGTGCGATGATCTCCGAGCGCCAGCGCAAAATCGTCGAGAGTCACGTGGCCAGTGCCATCCAGCAGGGGGCCCAGGTCCTCACCGGCGGTCGCGAAGGCACCAACGGCTTTGCCTACGAGCCCACCGTGCTCAGCGACGTGACATCGGAGATGCCGGTGATGCAGGAGGAGACATTCGGCCCCGTGCTGCCGATCATGCGGGTCCCGGACGTGCAGACCGCCGTCCGGCTGGCCAATGAGACACCCTTCGGCCTGACGGCCAGCGTCTGGACGCGGGACACGGGCCGGGGCGAGATCATCGCCGCCCAGCTGAATGCCGGCGTCGTCTGCGTCAACGACCATCTGGTCAACTATGGCATCCCCGCCCTGCCCTTCGGCGGCATCAAGGAATCGGGCTTTGGCCGCCTGCACGGTGAAGAGGGTCTGATGGAGATGGTCCGGGTCAAGTCCGTCGTCGTCGACCGGCTGGGCCTGAGCCGGGAGCCATACTGGTTCCCCTACACCCGCCAGATGACCGGGCTGCTGGAGCAGGCGATCAAGTTCCTATACCGCTGACAGCCTCCCCTTCTTCAAAGAAGGGGCTACACGGCTACTTGTGGTAAGGCCGACGCCACCCGCCGAGCGGGCCGGACATGATGTCCGGCCCGCTCTGATTCTGAACGGGAGTCGGGCATGCCCCTGGCCAGGATGCCGAGGCCGACAGCCGCAGCGAGCGCTTGACGTTTCCGGCCAAACGGGAACACCCTACCTATAGAGCCTATCCCGGTAGGTGCTCGGTGGCCTGGCACCGAGCTGCTGCGTCAGGTTGCGTCAGTGTTCCTCACCGTACCGCCCCGGGTACGCTTCGTCACGCTGCCTTGCCTGGCATTGCATCTCCGCACCGGGCTCGGTCGCACCCACCGGCATAGGCTCCTAATGCAGTCTCAAACACGCATAGACATCCAGTCACCCCCTGCGCTTAGCAGCGCGACCGACGGCGACCCCTGCGAGTTTTACCAGGCCCACCTGGAGCGGGTCAGCCGCAGTTTCGCTTTTTGCCTGGCCCAGCTGGACGCCCCGTTCCGGGAGTGGCTGTCGCTCGCCTACCTGCTCTTTCGGCTGCTCGACACGGTAGAGGACGCCACGTGGCCGACGCCCGAGCTACAACAATTGCAGTTCCAGGCGTTCGACGCCTTCGTCCTCGATCATCGGGTCGACGCGGCCGCCATTACCGCCTGGGCAGCCCGCTTCCCCGGCGATATCCCGGAGGGCGAGCAGCGCCTGCTGACCGATACGGCCACCGTCCTGGCCCACGTCCACGCCCTGCCGCCTGCCGCCCGCACCGCCCTGCTGCGCTGCTACAGCGACATGAGCACCGGCATGCAGCATTTCTGTGCCAGCGGGCTGACCGGCTTCGAGACGTCCGTGGTGTTGAACCAGTACTGCTTTTATGTGGCCGGGGTCATCGGCGAGCTGACCAACGACCTGTTGGCCGCCGCCCGCCCCGAGCTGGCCCTGGCACCGGAACGCCTTGTCGACTGTTACCACCTGGGTCTGGCCCTGCAAAAGGTGAACATCCTCAAGGATCAGCGGACCGACGAGCAAGTAGGGCGGCGCTTTTTCACCGATCGTGATGCCCTGCTGGCCAGCCTTGTCGGTAACCTCCCCGGTGCTTTGCGCTGCGTGTTGGCCATGCCCGGGGAGATCGTCTCCCTGCGGCTCTTTTGTGCCTGGTCCCTGTTCATGGGGATGGCGACAATCCCCTGGGTGGTGCGCTCCTGGGAAGAGGACGTCGCTCCGAAGCTCCCCCGGGCGGAAACGGCGCTGCTCCTTGCGGAAATCGACGGGGCGATCACCGATGCGGACGCGCTGCAACGGCTATACGAACGGCTGGCAGCGGCTTTGCCGGTGACGACACCGTCAGCCGACTCCCACCAGCCCGTAGCGGTAACGTTGCCGGCGGGCTACCGGGGTAACCTCGGTGCGGCCGACCTCCACGACCTGCTGGTGCGCTGAGCCGAAGTCCCTGAGAAACGGGAAAGGCGCCCCTGGTTGCCGGGGGCGCCGTTGCCGTCTGTAAGTCCGCAGGGCTACTGGAGCATCTGCAGGGTGAGTTCGTCGCCTTTGCGGGTGGCGCCGCGGGTCGCCCCGATGCCGGCCCAGGCCCCCATGACGATGGCCGTGACGCCGATGCCGATCGCCCCGCTGACGGCCAGGGGCTGGATGGCGGCGCTGAACGCCCCACCGGCCGTGCGGGCCAGAGCACCGAGACGGATTGCACTGGGTGCCCCCATCGCCGCACCGGCCATCATGCCGCCGACGGTGGAGGAGACCATGGCGGTGACGGCTGTGGCGCCGGAGTTGCTGAACAGGCTACCGATCGTCTTAAAGGGTGACAGGGCCCCTTCTTTCGCCGAGTTGACCTCGTCGTCGACATGGACGACCCGGGCCCACTCGCCGTTGACCTGGCCGGTGAAGCCCTCGCGGACGTTCAGCTTGCCGCCGAACCCGACGGCTGCAAACAGGCGGCCGGAACTCGTCTGGAGGAAGACCTCGTCGTAACCGTTTTTCTTCGTCATGGCGGCAGCCGTGGCCAGATTCAGGTTGGGATTGACGGCAATCACCCGGGCAAAGGTCTGAGGTCCAACGGTCGCAGTGAGACCGTTCGAAACAGGCGTAGCCGTTGCTGTAACCATCTTTTCCCCCAACATCCACGACACCCGTCCAGGTGATGTTCAGGTTGTAGGCTGTTCAGAAACTGTCACGTCGCGCTCGGCGCCAGGCTTAAAGCAACCTTAAGCGCTGAAAAGGCGCCGTCAGCAGGATTTGCATCATGCTGACGGCGCCGGACCCGAAATCCGCAATCAGTGTGCCGACTTGGCCCGCAGGCCGCTTTCGAAGCCGCCCATGTGCTTTTTCACCTTGCCGGCGATCCAGGGGCTGGCCTCGTAGGCTTTGGACACGAGGCGGATCCCCTTGTTGGCCAGGGTGCCGGCCACGTCGAGGCCCAGCGGGGAGTTGTGATTGGGCAGTTGCACCGTCGAGGCGGCGATGCGTTTGCCCGTCGGGGTCGTCAGGGTGCCTGTTTCCGGGGCGATGCTGATCATCACCCGGTTATAGGCGACGCCATGGCCCATGGCGTGCAGGTCCGACCAGACTTTCAGCAGCCCGGCCTCCGACATGTGGGTCTTGAAGCCGTTCGGATCGGTGATCTCCCAGTCCCGGCCGTCCTTGCCGGACCGGTAACCGCTGACGACGACGTAATGCAGCCCTTCACCCGTCGGGGTCTCGCCGTCGTACAGGATGATCGGCGGCACGCCCTGATCGATCATCCGGGCCAGATCGGCAGGCGAGGACTGGTTGTGCAGCGTCGCCTGCAGGTCCTGCCTGCGGGCATAGCTGACCAGGTCCCGGGGCGCCGTAAAAGAGTCGATCAGCCCGTCTTTGGTGACGGGCCGGATGCGCTTGTCGATGGCGGCGACACCGGCCGCCGCTGGGGGCACGCCGAAATACGTCAGGACCATCGACAGTGACGTCGTGCCACAGGCATTGCCCGTCTGTTCCTGCACGATCACGGGAAGGGTCGTCTCCACCGGGGCCAGGGTGGCCGGCACCGCACCCGTCTTGACGGCGGTGGGGCTGAAGGTGCGTTGATCGGCCCCCAGGCTGGCGGCTTGGACGGCGGACGGCTTGGGCGGCGCACCCGTACCGGAAAAGGACGACCAGGGCGACTGCCGGGCGGCGGCGACAGGCTCACGGGTCAACACCCCAACATTGGCCATCGTGCCTCCTCGGCGTGCAAACGCACCGTGTCGACCAGGCACGTCGCCCGATCACCCCCTTGTTATTCCCATAGCTTTAAGTAAACTTGCTTAAAGCTTAACCTTTATAGTGGTCCGCCATCAGCTCCGTCGTCCAGTCCGGCTGGTGGACATCGCCTTGGGGGCCGAACACCTCTCGATCCGGTCTTCGGGGACATGGTGAAAGTGATAGACGACCTCGATATGCGAAAAGGCCGCCAGCCCCAGCAGCGCCTCAGGCCCAAACTGGTTCCCATCCAGGGCGATCCTCCCGCTGACACTGCCCCAGAAGTCGTC
>JACMPN010000175.1 GCA_014377495.1 Candidatus Sericytochromatia bacterium | reverse complement strand
GGTGCCCGCCGAGGCACAGGCGACCAGCATGCCGGCCAGGCAAGAGATACTTATAAAGGAACGCAGCATGCCGAGGCCCTCATCGTGTGATCACCGCGATCGAGGATCGATCCTCCGGCACCGTGGCTCCGACCAGTATCCGGCAAGTCGCCACGTCTCACCAGGCAGGCAAAATCAAGCGCCGATCGGTGCAGGTCTGCGCCAGGAGGCCAAAGAAAGGCGATGCATCCCCTCGGCCGCCTATGCCGAATGTAAACAACAGGTTAAGTCCTAGCAAGATGCACGCTATATGCAGGATAATTAAGAGCAGGCGTGTCCAATGTCGGGCGGGCCAGGCGATTCGGGGAGGCACTATGCGGTCGAAGGTGTTCACTATCGGCATGATCGCTATGTTAGGGACCTCCGTGGCCCTGGCGGTGAGCTGCAGCATGGGCCAGAATGGGCCGCTGGCCGCCGACTTCCTGGATGACGACGTGCACGCCCATGGCGTCAACGGCATCCCCACCACTGCCGGCGCCCCGGATTTTGGCCAACAGCCACTGATCCCCGCCGATCCTGCCGCCGCTGGCAAGCGTATTCCGCTGAACCTGCTGTACACCTCGGACATCCATTCCCGGGTCGATCCCTTCCCGACGGAGTTTTACCACCACACCTATGCTGGCAAGGGTGGCTACGCCCGTCTCGCCACGCTCTCCCGCCAGCTCAGACAGCAGTCCCCGAACACGCTGCTCCTCGACTCGGGGGACTACCTGCAGGGGTCGCCGTTTTTCAACTTCTTCAAAGGCCAGGTCGAGCTCCAGGCCATGAACAAGATCCAGTACGACGCCATCACGATCGGCAACCATGAGTTCGACAACGGGGTCGCCCCCCTGCGCAACGCCCTGAGCTTCTTCAAGGGCCCGATCATCGCCTCCAACGTCACCTTTTCCCCGAACATCGGCCAGCGCTACGCCATCCTCAAGGCCGGCCCCCTGCGCGTCGGCGTCTTCGGCCTGCTGACCGAGGTGAACGGCCTGATCACGCCGCCCGCCTTCCAGACCGCCAAGTACTACGATCCCGTCAAGGTCGCCCAGGCCGCCGTCGCCCAGCTGCGCAAGGAAGCGGACATCATCGTCTGCATCTCCCACGTCGGCATCGTCGCCCCCTGGGCCGAAACGGAGCCGGAAGCCCTGGAGGATGCGACGCCCAAGACCCCCAGGGTTACCGACGAGCGCATCGCCCAACTGGTGCCTGGCATCGACGTGATCCTCAGCGGCCATACCCATGCCCAGTTGCAGCGGGCCCTGACCATCAAAAATGGCGAGGGCTCAACCCTGATCGTCGCCCCCGGCTACGGCGGCGGTTTCCTCGGCCAGTTGAGCCTGACGGTGCAGGACGGCCGGGTCGTCGCCCAGACCAACAAGCTGCACCCACTCGACCAGAAGGTGCCTTTGGCCGGTGACGTCGAGAGCCTGATTGCCCCGTTCCGGGCGAAGATGGACCAGACCGTGCAGCGCCGCATCGGCAGTGCCGTCGCCGCCTTCGGCCGTTATGGCGCCCAAGACACCGAGTCGGGCCTGAATAACCTGATCGCCGACTCCTCCCTCACGGCCGCCCGCAAGATCGATCCCGCCGTCGCCTTTGGCATGTCCAGCAGCGGCACCCCGCGGAACTTCATCCTGCAGGGCCCGATCACGGTTGAAGATGCCTACTATGCCCTGCCGTTCGACAACAAGCTGGTCATCGTCGGAGCCAAGGGCCAGACGGTCCTCGACATCCTGAGCGTGCAGCGGCGGACGAGCGACAACAAGCGCCATGCGATCGGTAACGCCAGCTACACCCTGGACCGGGCCACCGGCAAGATCTCGAACGTCATCATCGACGGCAAGCCCTTCGACCCCAGCCGGACGTACAAGATCGCCGTGAACGACTACATGGCCGACGGGGCTTCCGGCTTCACGATGCTGCCCGCCCTGAAACGGCAAAACACCCAGGTCCTGCAGCGGGACGCCCTCATCGCCCACATCGAGACGGTCAAGACGATGATCCCCGAGGTCGGCCGCATCAAAGTCATTGGCCGGTAGGCCCGACTTGCCCAAGGGGTCACCCGATGCAGCCGAGCCATCTGCCACCCGGATTTCCGGCCGTGACGCCCTATCTGTCGGTCAAGGACCCTGCCGGTCTGCAGGCGTTCCTGACGACCGTGCTGGACGCCAACCCGGGTGACGTCCACACCGCACCGGACGGCCACATCCTCCACGGCAGCGTCACCATCGGCGCCTCGGTGATCGCGTTTTCCGGCGCCAGTGACCAGTGGCCGCCCACACCCGCCGCCCTGCACGTCTACGTCCCGAACGTGGACGCCACCTTCGCCAAAGCCCTGGCGGCGGGCGGGGTCTCGTTGGATGCGGTTTCGGACAAACCTTATGGCGAGCGGGGCGGTTCCGTCCGGGACCCCTTCGGCAACGTCTGGCACCTGGGGACGTACACGGGCATCATGCAGGGCTAGCATCGGCCGGTGTAGCGCCAGTCCGCCGCCGCTCTGCGTGTGACTGTCTCCGTCCGGTTGCGGGCACCTGCGACGGGGTGGCGGAAGCGGGTGATGTCGACGCCTGAGGCCCCGGGATCCCGGGGCCTCTCCGTGCCTGTTTTAGGTGAAGTGTTTGCGGATGGCCTCGGTGATCGAGGCGGCGCTCCAGCCGACGATCTCGGTGGCACCCTTTTGGACTTCGATGGGCATGCGTCCCTGGCCCCACGGGATGATCCCGATGATCGGCTTCTTGTGTTGGAGGGCGCTTTCGAGTTCTTTGTTCATCCAGTACTTGTTTGGGATGAACACACCCGCCAGGACAATCACACCCTGGGAGGCGGCGATCCTGCGGTCGGTGGCCGCCATGATCGCCAACTCGCCGGCATCCGTGTTGGCGTTCTCCTTGGGCTTGTCGGCAGGCGTAGAGCTATTCTTGTACTGAAAATCGGCGGCACTGTCGAGCATCTCGATCAGACGGTCATACTGTTCGCCATACTTCCAGGCATGGCTGATATAAAGGTTGAACTCGGGCGATGAAGACATGAAACCCTTTTAATTCTGACGAGAGGTCACCAGAAGCGATCGTCACAGGGGTGCTGTAGTTTGTCCACAGTATACGCCCGCTCCCGGCCCTGCACCGGATCGGCGTGCCGGGACCTGAATGGCGAAGGTCGGGCCAGGGCGGACTGCCGACAGCCATGCAGGCCACGCTCCGCTGCGGTGATCGCGGCCTGGCAGGCTCACCGTCAGATGCTGTTGAACCGGACGAGGTGGTGAATGGAATGGGCCCGTTCGGTGCGTTCCGCCTGGGCGGCGACCGACAGGATTTCTTCGGCCAGCTGGCGGGCCGAATCCGGTGTCAGCACCAGGGGATCGACCCGGATGCACACACCCCAGCCGTTTGCCGTCTGCGCCTTGGTTACTTGTTGAGCCATTTGGGACCTCCCCGTCAGTCTGCACTGTGTGTGTCGACGGCGTTGTCACTCGGTGGTTCGACGGCAATGTCACTCAATGGATTGGACGGCGGTGTCTCATCCAGTATGACGCATGTGATGCAGCGCGTGTTCCGGCCCCCGGTCGCCTGATTGGCGAATCACGTCAAGGACCCGCAAGGACTTATGCGGCGCTGCACGGTCACCCCACACTGTGACGTTCGCTGCAATGGTCGTGTCTGGTGGTGTTGCGGTCGGTAAGTGGAATTGAACCCTCTGGACAGCGAGATTGCGACAAAAACCGGCGAATTTTCTGCAGCCAGGAATCACGCCAAGGGAACCAAACGGTCGGTGACAGCGTCCCTGGACAGTGCGACTTTCAAAAAACCCGGGGCGTTAATCAAGCAGTCGGCGACAGGTCGTCCAACACTGTCAGCCAGCCCCGGACTTCCGCCAGCTTGGTCTGGGCGGCGATCATGGCGCTGCCGGTCGCTTTGAGCAGATCCATGTTCATCACCTTCAGCCACCGCCGCAGCTCCGTGGCGAGCTGTTTGGCGACATCGAGCGTGCGCTTGTCTTTGGCGGCGGCGCTCAGCCGCCTGCGGGCAGGCTCGTGGGCGGGATCGGGCAGATACGCCCGACAGTACGTGGCGAGCGCCTG
>JACMPN010000174.1 GCA_014377495.1 Candidatus Sericytochromatia bacterium | reverse complement strand
GATGACGGTCATCGAGCGCGGAGACAGCCGGGCGACGAGGTCATCGAGGATGCGGTTCGTGACATTCTCATGGAAGATCCCGTGGTTGCGGAAGCTGAACATGTAGAACTTCAGGCTCTTCAGCTCGACGCAGAGCTGGTCGGGCTGGTACTCGATCAGGATCTTGGCAAAATCCGGCTGGCTGGTGATCGGGCAGATGGCCGTGAACTCGGGGCACTCGAAGTTGACCGTGTAAGCCCGCTGCGGGTGCGTGTTCGGGAACGTCTCCAGCAGCGCCCGGTCGGGTGTGGGCGGCAACTGGGTAATCGGTTTGCCAAGCATCGTCAATGTATCTGCCATGTTGAGTCCTCTCCAAAAGTCGGCCTGAAACTGCCGCCATGGCGGGGCTGCGAACGCCGACCCCCGCCACCGCTCAGGGTAACACGGGCGGTAGGCGGCGTGGACACGCTATAATGCGCACCGAATCGTTGTGTGACCAGAAAAGAACCGCGCAAGCCCATGTATCGCCTCACCCGGCGGCTGAAATTCGATGCCGCTCACCTGATCCCCAACCACCCCGGCAAATGCGCCCGCCTACACGGCCATACCTACTTCGTCGACGTCGAGCTCGCCGGTCCTGACCTGGACGAGCTGGGCATCCTGGTGGATTTCGGCACGATCAAGGACGTCTGCGAGCCGCTCCTCCCTGACCACCAGTACCTGAACGACGTGCTGCCCCACGTGCCTTCGACGGCCGAAGGGCTGAGCAAGTACTTTTTTACGGTTTTCCGCGAAAAGCTTCCTTTGCTCACGGCGGTCACCGTCCATGAAGGCCCCAATTCCTGGTGCCGGTTCGAAGGTCCGCCCGCAGCCAGCGGAGTCGCATCCGCATGAACCCGGCCGCGACTGCCGATCCCACCGCCGGGACCGAGCGCCGGCTCCCGGTCAGCGAGGTTTTCCACTCGATCCAGGGGGAAGGCGTCCTCATCGGGCGACCGAGCACCTTTATCCGCCTGACGGGCTGCAACTACACCTGCACCTGGTGCGACACGCCCTACACATGGAAACCCGGCCAGATCCGCCCGCCCCTGATGACCAGCGTCGCCGACCTGGCGGCGCAGGTGCAGCACGGTGCCGTGGTGATCACCGGCGGTGAACCGCTGCTCCATGATCTGGCCCCCCTGCTCGCTGCCCTGCCGGGCAAACACGTGACCATCGAGACGAACGCCAGCAAGGTCGCCGGCTATCCGGAAGTCGATCTGTGGAGTCTTAGTCCGAAACTGGCCAGCAGCGGCCATCACCCGGACCTGGCAGTGATCCGGCACTACCTGTCCCTCGCTCCGCAGGGCGTGCAACTGAAGTTCGTCATCGGTGCGGATGCCGATCTGGCGGAGGCACAGGCCACGTTGGCTGCCTTGCCGGAAAGCCGCCTGGTTCCGGTCATTTTGCAACCGGTCACAGCCCCGGCCTTCGACCGCAACACCTATATGGACTATTTTGCCGAGTGGGCGCTGGCGATTGCGGCCGATCCCTTTTGGCAGGACTATCGCCTGCAACTGCTCCCTCAACTACACCGGCTCTGCTGGCCCGATCGGGAAGGAATCTAGCTCTTATGACCCGCAACATCATCCTGCTCAGCGGTGGCCTGGACTCGGCCACCTGTGCCTACATCGCCAAAGAGGCCGGCGACGAGATCTACGCCCTCAGCTTCGACTATGGCCAGCGCCACACACGGGAGCTGGATGCCGCCCGGGCCGTGGCCGCCGCCGTGCGGGCCACCGAGCACCTGGTCATGCGGTTCGATCTGCGCCTCTGGGGCGGCTCGGCTCTGACCAGTGACATGGCCGTCCCGATGGACCGTGACGACACGGCCATGGCCGCCGACATCCCCGTCACCTACGTCCCGGGCCGGAACACGATCTTTCTGGCCTTTGCGATGAGCTATGCCGAGGCCAAAGGGGCCAGCAAGATCTACCTGGGCATCAATGCCCTCGACTATTCCGGCTATCCCGACTGCCGGCCCGAGTACCTGGCGGCTTTCCAGGAAGTCGCCCGGCTGGGCACCAAGGTGGGCACCGAGGGCCACACGGTGGAGCTGGTCGCCCCCCTGATGCACTGGGACAAGGCCGGCATCATCAAAGCAGGCTTGGCAGTCGGTACCAATTACGCACTCACGTGGTCCTGCTATCAGGGGGGCGACACGCCCTGCGGCCGCTGTGACTCCTGCCTGCTGCGGGCCAAGGGCTTTGCCGAAGCCGGTTTGCCGGACCCTGCCTGACCATCCGCCTGCGGCGCCATCAGTCTAATGCAGTCCAGCCCCGGCGATCGCCGGCCGGCCAAACGGCCTCCCCAAACGTCAGCGTCCGGGAGCCCCAGGTGTGGCTCCCGGACGTGTCGATGCGACGGCTCTTAGAGGTTGATCTGCTTACTGCCCAACCGCTTGCCGTTGGGATCCAGGAAGACCATGGTGCCCTTGCCGTGGGTGTTCCAGACCAACTTCGCGAACAGGACGCCGTCCGTGCTCTTGATTGACCCGGTCCCGGCGTGGTTGGCGTTGAAGTGCAGGTCAGTGATCCGTTTGCCCTGTGTGATCGTCTTGTCGACGGCGCCCCGCCAGCGGTCGACAATCGTCAGATTCTGGACCGTGCCGTCAGCCTGGGTCAGCGTGGCCGTCTTCGTCCAGTCGCCGGACGCCACGCTGAACGTCCCGTTCATGGCGTAAGTCGCCCCGTTGAAGGTGGGCTTGATCAGTTCCTGAACGGTCATGGCATGATCCATCCGGGTCCGGACCCAGGGCGCGAAGTTGGTCTCCACCCGCATCACGGTCTGGGTCTTCTTGTCCTTGCCCCGGATGACATTTTCCGTCAGGTCCCGCTCAAGCTCCTTGCCCTTGGCGTCGTGGGCGACAACGATCACCTGACTGCTGGTATTGCCGTTCGACCACGTCGACGTGGCGGTGCGGGTAAAGAACCGCGTCGCCGTGGCCGGCCAGGCGTTCCCCAGGATATCCAGTGCCGGCGGAGGCGTCAGCGGACTGCGGGCCGAAAGGACGTACGTGTAGACGGTGGCCCCGGCCGAGTCGGTCCGGACCAGACTGTAGCCACCATCCGTATTCCACGTCCGGGTGACCGTGACGCCAGTCTTGGCATCTTTGTTGACCTGGGTGCGCTTGATTGGCGGCGGGTTGTTGGCATTGGGCGTCGTCGACGGGGCCGGGCTGGCGGCAGCGTCCGAGGGAGCCGGGGTCGCCGAGG
>JACMPN010000173.1 GCA_014377495.1 Candidatus Sericytochromatia bacterium | reverse complement strand
GGTGCAAACATCAGCGCACCGCTTGAAGCTGAAGACTGGTCAGACGTGCCCCACACGGGGAAACCCGTAATCTGGGACGAGGCGAGCGGCTCTTTTGTCGTCGTCGGTGGGAAAGATGCCGCCTGAGTCACTGGTTGCCGGTGACGTGGCGTGGGCGATATTCCCCGAGCATGTCCCGGGCGGTCATGAGCAAGAGGGCAGGCGGCCGGCGGTCATCGTCGCAGTTCCCGATCGGCCCACCCGCTACCCGATCCTGTGGGTAGCGCCGGTCACCACCCGCCAAGGACCTTGGCAGACAGCAAATCCCCAATGCTACCCAGGTCTGCAAGCCGGAGCAGGTGGCCTTCCACGCCCGTCGTTCGTCCTACTGGATCAATTGAGAGCGATTGACGCCAGCAGGTTGTCCGAGTTCATCGGCACGTTGCCCGGTGAGGACTTCGGACGTATCGTCGCCGGCTTGCGCCTGCTGCTCCGGCTGTAGGGGCAAAGAATAGGTGTCCGGCCTGATGGGCGTCTTGTAAGGATTGTTTGTCCGGGATAGCGCTTCACCAGGGTGTGGACCATGAGCACGCCCCAAATCGGCAGCCGGCTAGCCGGCATCCTGGCCCGCCGCCACGACAAACGCCCTCTCGGCCGCATCCCAATGTACGGGCCGGCCCAAGGTCAGGGGGACAATATCGCCCCAATTCTAGTGCGCCAGTGGTTCGCCCGGCGATCCTTCGGCAAGGCGCACTTCATCGGCCGGGGTTTGGGCGCAAATCCAGTCATGACGAGTGGTAGACTTGTTTCGCAAACCTAAGAGGACACAGCGACATGACTGATCTGGTTCCGTTTGAAGGCGTGGGCATCCGGAGTGACCTGCATGAGGGTCAGCGATGGTTCTCGGTCGTGGATGTGATTGGCATCTTGACCGGGAGCGTCGACCCGTCCAAGTATTGGTCCGTGGTCAAGCGGCGTGATGCGGCGGAGGCGAAGAAAGAGGGCGGTGTGGGGCAACTTTCGACAGTTTGTCGAAAGTTCAAATTCCTTGCGCCGGACGGCAAGATGCGCGCGACCGACTGCGCCACGCCGGAGGGGTTGCTGCGGATCATCCAGTCGGTCCCTTCCCCCAAGGCTGAGCCGCTCAAGCTCTGGCTGGCCCAGGTCGGCTATGAGCGCATCCAGGAGGATCAGGATCCGGAGTTGGCCATCAACCGAGCCAAAGATCAATTCCGGGCCATGGGGATGCCGGAGGAACTGGTGGCGCTGCGCCTGGACGGCATCCAGGAACGTCAACGTCTCACCGATGAATGGAAGGCCCGTGGCGTGCAGGATGGCCGGGAATACGGCATTCTGACCGCCATTATCGCCGAGCAGGCTGTGGGCAAAAGGCCTAGCGATCACAAGGTGATGAAGGGCCTGAAAATGGGGGAGAACCTGCGGGACAACATGACCCCGATGGAAATGCTGCTGACGCAGTTGGGCGAGGCTGCCACCACAGAAATCACCCGAGCCAAGGATGCGCAGGGGTTCCGTCAAAACGAAGCCACGGCCCGGGAGGGCGGAGGCATCGCAGGCAAGGCACGCAGGGATATCGAGGCCGCCACCGGCAAGCCGGTCGCCACTGGCGAAAGTCCGCTGAAAGAGGCCCGCAAACGGCTGCAGGCCCCAAAGACAATGCCACCACCTGCTCCAAGCGACGAATCCTAACAAACGCTCAGGCCATGCAGAATTTACAACCCGGCGCTATTCCGAGTTGGGGGCGGCTCTTTTAGCCGGAGCCAGCCTGCAGCACAGGGTAAAGGGTTGGGTTCGCTGTTTGCCAGCCGCCCGTCTTGCTGGTCAAAGGGACCACCATGACCATCGGGTAACGGACCGGCGGCACCGGAATGCCGACAACGACGGCTGGCCTGATGCCTTGCTGCTCGTGGCCGGCTGGGTCATGGGTCGGCATGCGGACCATGAGCACGCTGCCGGTTGCCCGGCAGGCATTTTGCCAGTCGGCTCCGCAATGGCGGACAGATCATGGGCATCGTGCGCCCTGCGATCATGGGTCGACAGGAATGCGCATAGACACCCGGTCATGGCTGAGGGGGACGTGATGTTGGAGACGATGATCCAACGTCCGGTGGATCTCATCGAGCCAGCGGCTGTCCGCAATCCGTATGTGCGGCGCTCGATCGATGCGAGCCAGCGCACGGTCTATGCTGCGCAAGGAATGGCCCTGTGTAACCAACATGCACGGTTCGGCGCTATACCCAGGTCTCCAACTGCATGCCGGGCATGCGCTCAAAATGCCGGACATGGTTGGTGACGAGCGTGGCGCCCAGGGCCCGTGAGCCCCTGGCGGGTTAACCGGCGATGTTGCGCTCCCGATGTTCCAGCCATCCGGGTTGATTTTTACACACTTCTTGTGTAAAATCGTGACATCAAGGGGATGACCCATGGGCCTTGTGTTCAGTAGTCGGCAACTCATCGACATGGTGCAGGCCGATGGTTGGCTTCTGGTCCGGGTGAAGGGCGACCATCACCATTTCCGACACCCGAGCAAGCCGGGCACCGTGACGATCCCGCATCCGAACCGGGAAGTTGCCAAAGGCACGGCAAACAGCATCCTCCGGCAGGCCGGGATGAAATGAGGGAGGCCCGATGGCCACTTACATTGCCTTGCTCCGCAAGATTCCGGAAAGCGATTACGGCGTGGACTTTCCGGATTTCCCCGGGTGTATCACGGCGGGATTGACCTTGGATGAGGCCTATCGGATGGCCGAGGCCGCATTGATCGGTCATACCGAAGTCATGGCCGAACACGGCGACCCCATTCCCCAACCGAGCAGCCTGGACACCGTCATGGCCGATCCCGACAACCGTGATGCGATCCCCTTCCTGGTCAGGGTGTCCCAACCGAAAGGGCGGGTGATCCGGCTCAATATCTCGCTCGACGAGCACCTGATCGCCGAGATCGATGCCAAAGCGGCCATGCTTGGCAAAACCCGGTCCGGCTTCCTTGCAGATGCGGCACGAGCGGCCATTCAACTTTGAGCCAGCGACGATCATCCAGGTGCTATACCCAGTTCTCCAGCTGCAGGCCGGGCATACACTCGAAGTGCCGGACGTTGTTGGTGACGAGCGTGGCGCCCAGTGCCAGCGCATGGGCCCCGATCATCATGTCCATGCCCCCGACCGGGGTGCCGGATCGTTCGAGGTGGGCCCGCAGGTCACCGTAGGCACGTGCAGCCGCTTCGTCCCAAGTGACAATCTGCAGGCGGCTGACAAAATCCTCGACCTCGCGCCGGATGCGTTCACCGTCGGGATGACGGGCACAGCCGAACAGCAATTCGCCCAGGACCACGGTCGAGGTCGCCAGGTGCTCAGCCCCGACTGCGGTGAACCGTGTCAGGACACTGGGCGGGCGCTGCTTCAGGATGTAACTGCAGATGTGCGTGTCCAGCAGCCACATGGGTTAAAACAGGTCCCGCTGCTCGGGCGGCGGATCCTGACGATCGGACAGAAAATCGGCCGGGACCGTGGCCGGGCGGCCGAAAAACTCGCCCCAGCTGTCAGGCTTGGGCCGGAGGACGACCTTGTCGCCATCCCGTTCGATGAGCACTTCCTTGCCGGAAAAGCGGAATTCAGCCGGCAGGCGCACGGCCTGGCTGCGGCCATTGGTGAACAGCTTCGCTACTTTCGCCACGACTCACCCCCCAACGGTATATACCGTCCGGAGAATTCAGTCAAATTGCCCGTCCCGACTTCACCATGCGCCTCTGCGGGTGCCCGCTTTGATCCGAATCCACACCAACAGTCCTGATCGGTGAGTGCTGGACTTTAGGGGCTGCCAAACAATAACTTCGGTCGTGTGCGGTCCGATGTGCGTCACGCTGCCCTTGTCGACCACCGGGGGGCCTGCACTTCGTTTCGGCAGGGCCGGTCGTCGCCGTACCGCCCCGGGTACGCCTCCTCACGGCGCCTAGCATCGCTAGCCCCTCGAACCGCAGTCTCGGTCAGTTATTATCTGACAGCCCCTTAGGGGCAAAGACGATGTGTCCGGCCTGAAGGGCGGATTGCAAGGATTGTTTGTCCGGCCATGGGCCAGGCGTGTGCGGCATACCGATGTCGGCACCATCAACCAGCGTCGTTGACACCGCTTCACCTGTCGATTGTGATGCGGCGCGATCGACAGGTCGTGCGGACAGGTCGATGAAATCGACGTATGCTGGGGATGTGTCGATTTTCAAGCTGATTTTCGACATATTGGCCGGGGACACCGGGCGGCCGGCCCTCGGGTGGGCCCGGACCGGGCGCATGGAGACACGAGGCGAGCGATGACCTTTGACCGCGACCAGCCCTACAACGATCTGCCTGCCCTGCCGCCGCGGGTCGAATTGGAAACGAAAGCCGTCCTGAAGAAAGCCATTGCTGCCAATCGGGCATTGGCCGAGCTGAAGCGGGCGGGTGACCTGCTCCCAAACCAAACCGTGTTGCTGAGCACGTTGCTGCTCCAAGAAGCCAAGCAGTCGTCCGAGATCGAAAACATCGTCACCACCAATGACGATCTCTACCACGCCTTTGCCGACGACAACCTGGCTGCCAACCAGGCGACCAAGGAAGTCCTGCACTACAACCATGCGCTCTGGTTTGGGTTCGTCAGTCTCAAGGAGGGTCGCCCGCTCAGTACCCGGCTGTTTGAGGACATTGCCAGCCAAGTGAAAGGCACGGGCATGGCGGTACGGCGCCTGCCTGGTACCAAGGTCGGGAAGAGTGGCGGTGAGGTGGTTTACACGCCGCCCGAAGGCGAGGCGCTGATCCGCGACAAATTGGCCAATCTGGAAGCGTTCATCCACGCCGACGATGATCTGGATCCATTGGTCAAGCTTGCGGTCATGCATTACCAGTTCGAGGCGATTCACCCCTTTGCGGATGGCAACGGTCGGACGGGCCGCATCTTGAACATTCTCTATCTCATCGATCAGCAACTGCTCCTGCTGCCGATCCTCTATCTCAGTCGCTATATCATCGAGCATAAGGTCGCCTACTACGAGGGGTTGCAGCGCGTGACCGAGGCTGGCGATTGGGAAGGGTGGCTGCTGTACATCCTCCAGGCAGTCGAAGTGACCGCCCTGATCACCCGTGACCGGATCCTGGCCATCAGGGGGCTCATGGCCCAAGTGACGGAACGCGTCCGTACGGAGTTGCCCGGGATCTACAGCAAAGACCTGGTCGAGATCCTGTTTGAACAGCCGTACTGCAAAATCCGGGTCCTGGAAACCGCCGGGATCGCCAAACGTCAAACCGCATCACGGTACTTACAGGAGTTGGAGCGCATCGGCATTTTGCAGGCCCACCGGCGTGGGCGCGAAACCTACTACCTGAACGTGCCGTTCTATGCCTTGCTGATCCAATGAGTCCTCCGACCTGACCTGTCGATTGTGATGCGGCGCGATCGACGGATCGTGCGGACATGTCGATGACATCGACACATCGGCGAGACGTGTCGATCTGCCAACAAAAAATCGACACGTCGGCGGGACGAGGGTCTGCCCGGCGGAGCGACGTTTAGGGGTTGTCTGAGAACAACTTGGTCAGCCCGATTGCGTTGTCGAACCTGCCTAAGGTCCATCAGGACCTGTCGTTAGGTGTCTCCTAGCACTCGGCCCGTCCAAGCTGCTCTCAGGCAACCCCTCGTCAAAATGGGCAATTAATTTTAGACAGCCCCTTAGGGGCGAAGACGATGTGTCCGGCCTGAGGGGCGGTTGGTGAGGAT
>JACMPN010000172.1 GCA_014377495.1 Candidatus Sericytochromatia bacterium | reverse complement strand
GGGTTGGCCCAATCGGGGGGCTACACCGACCCCCACACGGCACCACCCCCTTCCCAAAAGTGGAGGGGTTCTCCTCCCGTTTGGCGTTCTAGATCAGGTTACTGACGACGATCTTCTGACCACGCACGTTCGCGATGAAAATGTACCCTTTTTCCGAAGACCGAATCGTCTCCAGGAATGCCGTATCCAACTGAAAGGTTCCTGGCAGGTTCTTGGCGACGATGCCCTGCAGTTCGGTCAGACTGTTGGCCTCGGGAAAACTGCCATGATGCCCCGCCGCATATCGCTCCGTCGCAAAACGGAGAGAATACAGACCGATCATCACCTTCTGCACGGACGTCTCATCCCGCATGGCGCCGTTTTCCCGCGTCAACCGTTCGACCTGCAGCGAAAGCTCGCTTTTGTCCTTCTTCAGCTGTTTGACACTGGCACTCTCTTCGCCACCGAGCATGACGTCGCAACCTGCGAGGCCGACACAGGTGAAGATGACGGCGAGCGACAGCCGCCGGTGACTACGCACGTCCGCTCAGCACCGGGACGCTCGCCCAATCGGCGAGGAACTGCTCCAGGCCCCGGTCGGTGAGCGGATGGCGGAACATCTGCTGCAGGATCTTGAAAGGGCAGGTGGCGACGTCGGAGCCCATCTTGGCAGCCATCGTCACGTGGTTGGGACTGCGGACACTGGCCGTGAGGATCTGGGTGGTCATCACGTAATTGTCGTAGATCTCCCGGATCTCACTGATCAGGGCCATGCCGTCGCCACCCGTGTCGTCGACCCGTCCGACGAAGGGGCTGATATAGGTCGCTCCGGCCAGCGCCGCCAGTAGGGCTTGATTGGCCGAAAAGCACAAGGTGACGTTGGTGCGGATGCCTTCGCTGCTCAAGGCCTTGGTCGCCTTGATGCCTTCCTCGGTCATTGGCACTTTGACGACTACGTGGGGATCCCATGCGGCATAACGGCGGCCCTCGTCGATCATGCCGGGAGCATCTTGGGCGATCACTTCGGCACTGATAGGCCCGTCGATCAACTGACAGATTTCGTGAATGACGGCTTGGAAATCGCGGCCCTCTTTGGCGATGAGCGTCGGATTCGTCGTGACACCGGCAATCACGCCCCAGCTGGCGGCAGTCCGGATCTCGTCGAGGTTCGCTGTATCGATGAACAGTTGCATTCGGCCTCCTCAACCACGTGTGGGAGCTCGTGGCGTGTACGTGAGCCTCAGTGTATCGCACCCGTGTGACGCCGTGCAGACGCAAGTGAACTGACCGGCGTCTGACCGGCACTGCGGGCATCCGGCCGCTACCGGCGACCGCTGACGTGACGGCAGGCAAGATTTATGCGACTTTTCATCTGTCCCCTAAACACACGTACCAGAAGGTTTCAAGCCGGCAAATCGGTCGTATAATTAGTGGCATGGCGGTCCATCGTAGCGGCCGGGCCACGCGATGCTGCCGGAACGCTGCCTGACGGCGACCGGTCTGACCGGGGTGCCACGGGAATGTGACGGGGATCAACGCTGAAATGCGCCATGCTGCGTAGGCTGGTGTAAGTGACCGCGATTGTGAATAGTTTTAAATGTTATTGTGTAAGGCACCGAAGGTATTATGGCTGGCGACATGCAACGCACGGGGCCGTCGGCGCAAGGATCCCAAGCGGGACTTATGACTGCAGCAGATCACATCACCTTTAGTTTCGATGACGAAGGACGCATTCTTTACGCCACCTACTTGCCGGTCGACGGACCGACCACGGTTAGTGGTCCAGAGCTGCGCAATCTGCTGGGCTTGATGGGTTTCGGGGATCTGGCGTTCTTGGATGACGGTCTCGCGAGGCTCGAAGCGGCGTGCCGAGTCGGCGCAGACTCCGTGACGCTGGCTGTTGCCGAAAAACAGGATGCCCGGATCGGCTTGGCCGTGACTGATGATGGCATGTCGGCGATCATTTCCGTCAGCAAGCCCAAGGGTGGTCGACCCTGTGACCGACCGATGCTGTTCGAGGCCCTCTACGATTCGGCCATCGTCTTCGGCGTCATCCAAGACGTGGTTGACAAGATCCTGACGACAGGTGGGGCCGACAATCTCGTGATTGCCCGTGGCCAAGCACCTCTGCGCGGCGAGAGCGCCCGATTTGAGCCGCTGATCGACACGAACGTCCAACGCGGCAAGCCCCGGCAGCGGGATGACGGCAGTGTGGACTTCTTTGATCTTGGTACCGTCACGTCTGTTGAAAAGAGCCAGGCCCTGCTCCGCAAGGTGCCTCCGACCAATGGCGTGCCCGGTCACACGGTGCGGGGCGACTTAGTGGCCGCTGAGCCCGGACGGGATGCCTCCTGGGGACCGCTGGGGCCGAGTGTCACCATCGACCCGAACAATTCTAATGAAGTCATCGCCGTGATCGCTGGACAACCTCGGCTCGGTCCCACCTGGGCCAAGGTTGAGCCGGTCATCGAACTCAAGGACGTTGACCTGTCCACCGGCAACATCCATTTCGACGGCAACGTCGTCATCCACGGCATGGTGCAGGCGGGCCTGTCGATCTGGGCCGGCGGCGACGTCATCGTCAACGGCATCGTGGAAGCGGCGATGATCGAGGCCCAGGGCAACATTGAGCTGCGCGGCGGCGTCGTCGGGCATGGGACCGCCAAGATCAAGGCCAAAGGCACCATCACCGCCCGTTTCGTCGAGTCGGCACACATCGAGTCGGGCGACAGCGTCTTCGTCAGTGACCTGATCATGCACAGCGAAGTCACCGCCCTCAACCGGGTCGAAGTCGCCGGCGGGACCAAGTCACAGATCGTCGGCGGCGTCATCCGGGCCGCCCACCTGATCAAAGCCCGGGTCATCGGCTCGCCGGCGTCGGTCCAGACCCGGGTCGAGGTCGGTGTAAATCCCTATATGAAGACGCAATTGGAACAATTGACCGGCGAACTGGCCCTCAAACGTCGCAAACTCGACGAGACCAGCAAAGCCCTGATTCATCTGAAGTTGCACCCGCGGGACGGCCAGCAGGGTCACGTGCGCCAGCTCGAACGCACCCGTGAGCAACTGTTGGCCGAGACTCTGCAGCTCACCGAGCAACAGAACCACATCACGGCCATGCTTGAAGTGGCCCAGAACTGCAAGGTCATTGCCACCGACAAGCTCTACAGCAACGTCAAGATCAAGATCTCCGACATGCAGCGCTCCATCGAGGAGGACACGGGCGGGTGCTCGTTCCGCCTGCGTGATGGCGAGATCCTCGTCGGTCCCGTCTGAGACACCCGCCGCAGCCGACCTGGGCATATGGCACAATGAGGGGGTAGCACGCCCCTGTGCCCACGCCCTTTTGGCAATTGCCGGCAGTGCGGCTGCGACGTTTCCCACCCCTTTGCCGATGAGGACCGCATGTCCAGCACCATGGGGCCTGCGCTGACAACTCCGAGCTTTTCCGCTTCGCTGCTGCCGGAGCTCCTGCTCGGACGCGGCTGGCTGAGCCCGGAACAGATCACCGAAGCCCTCGCCGAACAGCGCCAGTCCGTTGCAGCCGGTCATTTGTGGACCGTCAATGCCGGTGATTATATCCTGCGGCGGACGGGCCTGCCCGAAGGCGAGCCCCTGATCGTTACGCTGCCCGACGATCGCAGTCATCCGCCCGTTTGGCGCCAGAACGAATGGGTCCCCTGGGGCACGGGCTTCGTCGCCCTGTTCGATGCCAACACCTGCGAACACATCCAGGACATCCACAATCAGGGCGAGTCGGTCGGTCTGGCCGTCGTCGGCTCGCATGCCTACGTCCACACGCCGTCACTCTGGCAACAGGGTTGGGCCGCCCAGAGCAATGCCCTGTTTTACGAGAAAATCCCCTTGCGGGGGTTGGCCCATCTGCCCCTGGACATGACCTGGGCAGCGAATCGCCTGTACCTGGCGGACCGCGGGGCCGGCATCGTCCACGGGGTCGATGCTGTCACCGGCAAATATCTCGGCTATGTGGCGGTGCGTCCCGCCGGCTCCAAGAAAGCCATCCACGTGGCGCCCCTGCCGGATGGCCGCAAATTCTACGTCACGGACAACAGTTCAGCTGCTGTCTGGCTCGCCGATACCCAGCGCTGGCGCATGAAACGGCTGCCGCTGACTTTTGGGCCCCTGGGCAACATCGTCATGTCGGCGGATGGCCAATGGCTGTTCGTCCTGACAATCAAGCCCGGTCCGACCGTCGAACTGCTCATCCTGGAGGCCCGCAACCTCGTCCTGCGTCATGCCGTGCAGTTGCGGGGCGAGCCCTTCAGCCAGGTCGATGATCCCTGCGATCTCCTGGCCCTGTCCCCGAACGGCCAGTATCTGGTCGTGATGACCTACGTGAACCGGCCCAAGCTGCTCACCCCTCTCGTTTCTGTCATCGATATCGAGACGCCCAACGGGCCCGAACTGATGTTCGAATACACCCTCGACGAGGAGACAAAACCCACCAACCTCGCCTGGTGGTCACCCCATCCCCAGCCGATGCCCAGCCTGATCGACATCATTGCCGATAAGGGATGGATCGACCGGGTCGCCCTGACAAACCTGCACATTGAGGCTCACCACACGCCGGTGCAGGTGGCCTCCGATGTCGTGCTGGTGCCAGTGCCGGCATACAGTGACGACTTTCCGGTACTCGATCAGTACACGATTGACCCCGCCCTACTCGGGGCATTTCCCGAAAAAGCCCTGCGGGCTTATACCTTCCTGCCACTTAGTCAGGAAGGCAATGTCCTCACCGTGGCCGTCGTCGACGCCGCCAACGAGCGCCTCGAAGCCCTGTTCGTCGCCGCCCTGAATGACCTGGAGGTCGTCCGGATTCCGATCAGCCAAGACGAGTTCGACCGTTTCCTCACCGAGCGTTATCCGGTCATCCTGGCCAAGTATCAGGCGATCCTCGCCCGGCATGCCCCGCCCGCCATCGCCGAACCCCCTCCGGCGCCCATGCAGTTGCGTGCCAATCCCACCCTCGCCGCCGCCGATCCGGTGATGGTCGATGAGACGTGCGCGCAGGCGTTCATGCCGCTATTGCCCGCAGACCGGGCCGACGAGGCGCTGCCAGACCTCTTTGCCGAGGCGGCCCGCCTCCGGGAAGTCCTCACGATTACTGACCGCACCGCCATCCAGCTGCCCCAGTGGGGCATCACCCACGACATCACCCAGCGCTGGTTGCTGGAGGCCCTCAGCCCACCCGGCCAAATGCCCGACATGCACGACGACGACGGCGACGGACTCACGGCACCCGACGGCAGCCCGCTGACCGCCGGTGTTGCCGCATCGATGCGCGCCGTGGGTTCCCCGGAACAACTGGCCAATCTGCCGGGACAGACCGTGCTGCTCTGCGATGCCGAAGTGAACCGGGTGGTCGAGCTTGGGCCCAGTGGCGAATCGGTATGGCAGGCCGACTCCCATACGGCAAAACTGACCGAGCCACGCTGCGCCAGCCGGCTTGCCTCCGGCAACACGCTGATCAGCGACGGCGACCGGGTCATCGAGGTGAGCCGGGCGAGCAGCGTGTTCAGCGAGATCGGGGCGGAGCTGAAGTTTTCCAAGCCCCATCGCAGCACCCGCCTGCTAAATGGCCACACCCTCATCGCCGACCGCGGCCAACACCGGGTCCTGGAACTCGATGACAACGGCAAGGTCATCTGGCAATATGGTTTTGCCGGCAGCCTGGGGATCACCGTGGGCCGCCTGTATTCCCCGTGTGACCTGCAGCGCCTGAACAACGGCCACACCGTCATCGTCGACACGGACAACCACCGGATCATCGAGGTGGACACCGAAGACCGCATCGTCTGGCAGTTCGGCAACGCCAACAACAAGCTGGGACAGGGTCAGGGTCTTGGCGACAACCAGCTGGACAGCCCGATGTCGGCCTGGCGGTTCTCCAGCGGCAAGACCCTGATCGTCGACAGCGGCAACCGGCGGATCCTGGAAATCTCCCCCGACGGCAAACCGCTCTGGATCGCCCATATCCCGGCCGAAGGCAGCCGTCCGATGTGGGCCTGGCGCCTGGCTGACAGCCAGACCATCGTCTCGACGGACCGTTATGTCTTTCAGGTGGCCAATACAGGCGAGCCCGTGGGGTTTCTCCAGTTCGCCCAACTGCTGCCTCCCAGCGTCGCCGAGTATATCCGGGACGAGCCCGATGCCGCCGCAGCCCCGTCCCCCCGCCTCGACCGTCTGGTCAAACAGACGGCCCAAAGCTATGCCAAGGTCAATCGCGGCGAGTTGGGGCCACTGTCCGTCGTGCTCATCGACCGGGTGCGTAACCGCCTGTTCGAGATCAACCGGCACAAGCAGATCGTCTGGCGGATCGATGAACCGGCCAGCCCCCTGGATTTGCGGCTGAACCGCCCCCAGATGGTCGAACTGATCGACCCGGAGCGGGTCCTGATCACGGATACCGATCACCACCGGGTCATCGAGATCCAAAAGGGCACGAAAGCGATCATCTGGCAGTACGGCAAACAGGGCGTCATGGGCAGCGGACCGGGCCAACTGGGCCACCCGCGGGGGGCGACCCTGACGGCGGCGGATACAGTGCTCATCGCCGACGGCTATACGGGCCGGGTCTTGGAGGTCAATCGGGCCGGTGACGTCATCTGGTCCTTTGGCGGTTGGGATGATGACCTCGAGGGGCTCACGTCGCCCTATCACGCCCAGCGGCTGGCCGATGGCAATACGCTGATCACGGACTGGAGCAGCCACCAGGTGATGGAGGTCGATGCCGAAGGCCTGTTGGTTTGGCGGTATGGTCAGCCGAGACAGCCCGGCAGCGAGCCAGGGCATTTGATGTACCCCGAGCAGGCGATTCGCCTGCCGTCCGGGACGACGATGATCGTTGACACCCGCAATTCCCGGATCATCGAGGTGGACCCCGAAGGCAGCATCGTCTGGCAATACGGCCCGGAAGCCGAAAAGCCGATGAACTCCCCGACCCAGGCCCAGCGCCTGGATAACGGCCACACGGTCATCGTCCACGGCAACCACCGGCACATCATCGAGGTCGACCCCCTCGGCGAGATCGTCTGGCAATATGGGTTACCGCCGGAGCGTCGCGGCGCTTGAGCCCTGGCTACAACTCCCAACGGGTCACGTAACCATCCCCGATTGAAAAGCCCCCACGACCAAGGCCGTGGGGGGGTTTCAAACCGGGAGGGGTACGTGAAGGTGGCCCCGGAGTTTTTGCC
>JACMPN010000171.1 GCA_014377495.1 Candidatus Sericytochromatia bacterium | reverse complement strand
TAAGAATCCAGTCATCAGCAGCCTTTTCGGAGTCGCGCCTGCCATGCATCACTGTCCTGATTGATCCCGGCACTACTTTGCCACCGGAACGACCTGCCCCTTTTGCGATTCGGCGGTTGGCAGCCGGTCGGGCCAGACCCGGTGGCGTCAGGTCATCGCCGGCGGCGCCACAGCGGCCTTGCTTGGCGCCTGCTCGCCTATACTCACGCCGGTCTACGGGCCACCGCCGGTGCCCAGCGCCAGTCCGACGGCATCGCCCCACCCGCCACAAGGCGACGTTCAAGCCCTCCCCTGTACACGCGGGGAATTAGGCATCAGCCGCGGACCGTGACCGTGTCACCCAGGCGGATGGTGCCCAGGCTGCGGGGGATCAGGTTCATCCCGAAATGGACGCGGTCCTTGCCCCGCCAACTGGCGAGGGTACGCAAGGGCTCGGATCCCATCCGCAGGCCGGTCTGCTGGTCGGTCGTCGTCACGACACAGCGCTCGCAGGGCTTGACCGCATCGAAAGTCACCTCCCCAATGTCCACTGTCCGCCACATCTCTTCGGCGAAGGCGTCGGTGCCGCTGATGACCAGATTCGGCCGAAACCGGTTCATCGGCACAGGCGAATCCAAGCGGGCATTCAACGCCCGCAGGCTGGCGTGGGTGGTCAGCAGCATCGGGTAGCCGTCGGCAAAACTCACCCGGTCACCGGGCAGGCTGAAAGCCGGATTTACGGCCCGGATGCCGGGATCGGCCATGTACACGAGGCTGACCGCCCGGCCCAGGGCGGCACTCAGCCAGGCGTCGGCGGCTGACTCTGTCCGGGGTACGGTCAGGGTGCTGCGCCAGACCTGCACCGTCAGGGTGTCGGCCAGGCTTTTGGGCCGGGATACGTGCAGGTCCGGTTGGCCCGGGGTCTGTAAAAGCAGGCCGTCCGCCGTAGGTGTCGGCTGGATCAGGGCCATCGATGGCTGCTCGCGCTGCGTGAGAAACCGACCGTCCGGCGTGACGATCATCCAGCGCCGGTCGCCCTGCAGGCCCTGAGGCTCCACCACCGATTCTTCAGGAGCCAGGCTGCCGCAGCCTTTGACGGGATAGAGGTGCAGGCCTAGCAAACGCATATCTGACGGCTCCCTGTAGAGGCTTCACGTTAAGCCGCTCGGTCGCAGCTTAACGTGAAGCCTCTCAACGCCACCAGCTGCCCCAGCCGGGTTTGCGATCCCCGCCCAAAATCCGCATGCGCTGGTCCCAGCGGGCGACCGGCGGCTCGTTGGAGGGGCGGGTCGTAGCCGCCTTGCCGGACAGGCGCGTCAGCACCGCGGCGATGGCGGCGGCTTCTTCGGGGGTCGGGATCGGCTCGATGCGGATCACAGCGGGATGTTTCCGTGCTTGCGGTGCGGTCGCAACACGTGCTTGTTGCGGTTGGCTTCCAGGGCCTGGATCAGCTTTTGGCGGGTTTCCCGGGGAAAGAGAACATCGTCGATGTAGCCCCGCTCGGCCGCCACGTATGGGTTGGCGAACTTGTCCCGGTAGTCGGCGACCAGCTTGGCCATCGTCTCTTTGTCGCCACCGGCCGCCTCTTTGCGGAAGACGATCCCCACGGCCCCTTCGGCGCCCATCACGGCGATCTCGGCCGCCGGCCAGGCGAAGTTGGCATCGGCGCCGATGTGCTTGGAGCACATGACATCGTAGGCGCCACCATATGCTTTGCGGGTAATCACGGTCACCTTGGGCACCGTCGCTTCGGCGTAGGCATAAAGCAGCTTGGCCCCGTGGCGGATGATGCCCCCGTGCTCCTGCTGCCGGCCCGGCATGAAGCCCGGGACGTCCACCAGGGTGACGAGCGGGATGTTGAAGGAATCGCAGAAGCGGACGAACCGCGCCCCTTTGACGCTGGCATCGATGTCCAGGCAGCCGGCCATTTCCTTGGGCTGGTTGGCGACGATGCCGACGCTGTGGCCGTCGGGGCGGGCAAAGCCGACAAGCAGATTCTTGGGGAAATCGGGCTGCAGCTCCAGAAACTCGCCGTCATCGACGATCAGCTCGATGACCCGGTGCATGTCGTAGGGCCGGTTCGGGTTGTCCGGCACGACGGTGTCCAGGGCGGGATCGGCCCGGTCGGCCGGATCGGTGCAGGGAAAGACGGGCGGGGCGTCCAGGTTGTTGCTCGGCAGGAAGCTGAGCAGGTAGCGGATGTCGCTCAGGGCCGTGGCTTCGTCCGGGGCGACGGCATGGGCGACGCCGCTGATCCGGGCATGGGTCGCTGCCCCGCCCAGGTCGTCGAAGCTGATCGTCTCGCCGGTGACGGCCTTGACCACGTCGGGGCCCGTGATGAACATGTGGCTGTTCGTCTCGGTCATGAAGACGAAGTCCGTGATCGCCGGCGAGTAGACGGCGCCGCCGGCACAGGGGCCGAGGATGGCCGAGATCTGCGGGACGACGCCGGAGGCCTGGACGTTGCGGAAGAAGATGTCGGCGTAGCCGCCAAGGCTGACGACGCCCTCCTGGATGCGGGCCCCGCCCGAGTCGTTGATGCCGATGAGGGGGGCGCCGTTCTGCACGGCCAGGTCCATGATCTTGCAGATCTTTTCGGCAAAAACCTCGCCCAGCGACCCGCCGAAGACGGTGAAGTCCTGACTGAAGACGTAGACCGGGCGGCCGTCGATCTTGCCCCAGCCGGTGATCACGCCGTCGCCGGGGATGCGCTTGTCGGCCATCCCGAAGTTGTCGTTGCGGTGCAGGGCGAAGCGGTCGAATTCGACGAAGCTGTGCGGATCAAGGAGCAGGTCCACGCGTTCGCGTGCGGAAAGCTTGCCCCGCTCATGCTGACGGGCAACGGCTGCCGGGCCGCCACCGGCGCTGGCTTCGGCCCGCTTGCGGGTCAGCCGGTCCATGCTGTTTTCGCTGGTCATTCAGAACCCTGCCTCTGGATCGTTTTGGTTGCCCCCAGTGTACCGGAATCCGGCAGGTGTCCCGGGCCGATAAGCCCGTCCAGGACGATCCTGGCACCTCGGATCCCCGCTTTGCGCCGGCGGTCGAGTTATCGCGTCCGGTGATCGGTGATAACTCGGTGATTTCCCTGTCCCGATCGCATCGGTTGGGACGATGGTCTCCCCACGGGCGTTGCAGCGTGCATCCGGAATAATCAGGGTTATTCCGGATCGGCCCGTCTATCATCCAAGGCGATGGGACTCTGTTGGTAGAGGGTGCCTGCCAGAAAATAGTTGCCAGTCGCAAGGCGCGGCGCAGGCCCGCTGGGCCGCCCCGGACCGTCGCTGCGGAAAGCCTGCCGGCGGTGCGGTCCGTCCCGATCGCCTTCATCGAGTGCCTGCCCGTGTTTTGGACCTTCGGCACGTGCCCGTCGGTGCCTTTTTGGCCTCCCTTAAGGGTCAGCGGCAGGTCTCGCACTGGGCATTGGGGTCCCTACAGGGTTTCACCGGTATCGGGCGATGTTTCAAGCATTTCGCTCGCTTGTTTCCGTGACACAATGCGATCGCTCTGTTACAATTCGTACTAAAGAAATAACTCGGTACGTCCAACTTACAGGAGGACAAACGATGAAACGCTTTTCACAGATGGCCCTTGCGGCCGTCATCTCGCTCTCAGCGACCATTCCCGCCTTTGCCGCCGAAGGTGCGACGCCTGAACGGCCGATTTACGTCGGTCTCACCACCTGGTTCGCTGCTTCCCCCAACTGGAACGCCAACTACACCCTTTCGGTTTCCGCACCTGTCGGCAACACGCCGTGGATCCTGATGACGGATTACACACCGACGCTGGGCAGCGGCCACTTGAATCTCGGTCACATCTTCGATGTTGGTCCGGTGAGCATTACGCCGTCGCTGGGCTACCGCTTCTTCGGTGCAGGCGCTCTCGGGGCCACGACCCCTGCGGGCGGCTTCGAGGTGGGTCCCGAGGTGGGCCTCGGCGCCACCATGCAGCTCCTGCCCTGGCTCAACATCTGGGCCGGGGCCGCCTACGCCCCCTTCATGGCGAATCCGGCCGGCGGCGGCCCCGGCAGCTACGTAGACTTCAATGCCGCTCTGCAGGCGAGTCACGAGCGGGTCAGCCTTTCCCTGGGCTATGGCGGTCTGATGTTCAATGGCAGCCAGGCCGGCAACCCATCCGCCAGTCTCTCCATGGGGGGTCCGAAGATCGGTCTGTTGACCCGCTTCTAGCCATCACCGGTGCGACCCTGCGCAGGGTCGGGCCAGGGCCGCACATACCCGCCATCGGGTGTTTGCGGCCCTGGTCGCCGTTTGGTGACGGTCACCGGCTCACCGTCGGCGCCGGCATGGATCCTCGAGGCCGAACCAGTCGATAGGGTGCGGCAAGGCGGCTGGCGACTGAGCGGCCGGTCGGACGTGCATGGCCATGGGCACCTCTTTTGGACGCGCAATGCGCCCATCACGGACGCTCGGGTCCGGTGACAAGATACGCCCAGGCCGACGGAACAGGCTCGATCGGCAAGCCGCAACGATGGGCCCAGCCGAGCGGTACGGCGGAAATGCGCAGCAAGTTCGTGGCTTAACCAGACGATAACCTTTCAACGATCGACCGCCGAGTGCGGTGTGGGTCGCCAGGCAGGCGTCGGGAGGGCAGGAAACCGTGAGCCATGCAGGCGTGATCACACCGGTATCCCGGCTCACCCCGGCCGCATTGCCCCCCATCACCCCCCGGCGGACCCGCCTAGCCGAGCT
>JACMPN010000170.1 GCA_014377495.1 Candidatus Sericytochromatia bacterium | reverse complement strand
TTTCAGCCCCATAGGCATAGGTGCAGATGGCCAGCGTGGCCTCCGGCAGTGCATCGGCCAGATATGGGGTGCCGAGCAGCACGAGGCCCAGGGGGACGCGCCGGGCCAAGGCCCGCAAAGGTTCCAGGAACTGGGGCGCCCATCCGGTCAAGCCCTGCCATGGTGCCGCCACAGCGCAGATCGTCAGCAGGACGGGGCCGGTGATTGTGGCCAACTCGTTCGCCAGACCAGCCGCATCACCTGACGGGTCGACGGTGAAAATGGACCGACAGCCGGCTTCCTGCAACAGGGCGGTCCAGTATCGGGACGCCCCGCTGTGGTCGGCCAGGGTCAACGTCGTGACCGGGATGTTCGGTCCTAACGGCACCATCCCGCCACGGTCCCAAAGGACGGTGACAGCTGCATCGGCCAGTTGGTGGGCAAGCGTGCTGCCGCTTTCCAGCAGGTCGGGCCAGTCCGCAGGCGCATCCGGTGTCACGAACCGGGCTTTGGCCTGCAGGATGCGGATGACACTCTCATCGATCCGGCTGAGTGGCAGGAGCCCCGTCTTCACGGCATCCTCCAGTGCCGCCGCCGTTGCTTCGGGATCGCCGGGCGCCAGCAGGACATCACATCCGGCGAGGACGGCTTGCACGGCAGCGGTGCGGCCATCCATCGCAGCGGTGACGCCACCCATGATCAGGGCGTCGGTGACGATCAGGCCGCCGAACCCCAATTCCCGTCTGAGCAGATTGGTCATGATCGGCCGGGAAAAGGTGGCCGGGACCCGGGGATCGTCATAGGCCGGCACACCGAGGTGAGCCGTCATCACGCTCCCGACGTCGGCCGCGATGGCTGCCCGGAACGGCACCAGTTCCCGCCGTTGCAATAGCTCCCGGTCGGCAGTGACGAGGGGCAACTCGATGTGGGAGTCCCGGTGGGTGCCGCCGTGTCCGGGAAAGTGCTTGGCGGTGGCCATCACTCCTGCGTCCTGGCAGCCACGGACGAAGGCCTGTACGTAGGCGGCCACGGGTTCGGGTTGGTCGCCGTATGCCCGCACGTTGATGATCGGGTTCAGTGGCTGGCTGTTGACGTCGGCCACCGGTGCGAATGCCCAGTTGATCCCCATCGCCCGGCATTCCTGGGCTGTGTGGACGCCGACGGCGTAGGCATTGTCCGGGTTGCCGGTGGCAGCGATCGCCATGGCGGTGGGCAGGACAGTGGCGCCGGTGAGGGACTGCCCGGCGCCCATTTCGACGTCGGCCCCGATGAGCAGGGGGATGTCGGCCCGAGACCGGGCCCGCTGCACCAACGGGGCCAACTCGGCCACGGTCATCGGGACGACGATATACCCACCCCAGCTGATGCGGTCGGGCAGGGCGTCCAGCATATCGGCCTGCAACGCAGGGACGATCAGCTGCCTGATTTTGGCGGCGAGATCCATCTCAGCGAGCCTGCCGACCGGATCCTGCAGCGGCATGAGCGTTCCCCTTTCGACGGGTGATAAAGTACGGAGTGACGCGCATCGGGCGGGATTGATCACAGGATCGTTCCCGGGCCGCCTGGCGCTTTTGACGGGAGACACGCCTGATGATGACCCTCTACAACCTAACCGGTTGTCCCTATTGCGACATGGCCCGCCGACGTCTCGATGAGCTGAAGCTGTCCTATGACGTGATCGAGGTGCCGGCCATGCGGCCGATGCGCCAGGAAGTCCACCGGGTCTCCGGACAATGGACGGTGCCTGTGCTGGTCGATGACGGTGAAGTCTTCGACGACGAGGACAAGATCATCGCCCACGTGAACAAGAAGTACGCGACCTAAACAGCGCATCCTTCTCCCTGACAATAGAAAAGGCAGGACCCCGCAGGGCCCTGCCTTTTCGACGACTCAGCAGCCTACAGCAGTGCCTTGATTTCAGCCTCAAACTTGGCCCGGGACTCGGCGCCGACGAACTTCTTGACGATGTTACCCTTACGATCGATGACGAAGGTCGTCGGGATGCCACGGACGCCGCCGTAAAGGGCCGGGACGGAAGACTTGGTATCCAGCGCGATGGGGTAGTTGATGTGGTTTTCTTTGGCGAAGGGTTTGACGACGTCCGCCCCTTCCTGATCCAGGGCAATGCCGACAATCTGCAGGCCCTTGGCGCCGTACTGCTTTTGCAGCGACACGAAGTCGGGGATCTCCTGGCGGCAGGGCGGGCACCAGGTGGCCCAGAAGTCGAGGATGACGACTTTGCCCTTGTAGTCGGACAGCTTGATCGGTTTGCCGCCATCGGCGTTCGGCAGGCTGAAATTGGCAGCCGGCTTGGGGTCGGCTGCCAGGGCCGGCGCGGCCATGACGCCGGTTGCCAGGACGAAGCCTGCAATCAGGCCGGAAATCAGGTGACGCATGGGGTACTCCTCAGAATAAACAGACGGGACGTTCGGTTGGCTGCTCCGTGCAGCCGCTGTTTGAGATGACGCTGGCCGGCCTCCACAAGTTCACAGGCCGAACCCATTCAGGAAGGCAAACTTGCTGGCCAGCCAGGTCAGGTTGTTGGTGACCATCAGCAGGCCGACCAAGATCAGCAGCAACCCACTGGCCTTGTTGATCAGGCCCATGTGGCGCTTGATGCGGTCAAAGGCCTTGTAGAAATACTTGAGGCCCCAGGCGGCGATCAGGAACGGGATGGCCAGGCCCATCGAATAGACGCTCAGCAGCCAGACGCCCTGCCAGAGGGTGTCCGACGTGGCGGCGTAAGCGAGGATGCCGGCGAGGATGGGACCGATGCAGGGGGTCCATCCAAAGGCAAAGGCCATGCCGGCGAGCACGGCACCGAAGACTCCCAGGGGTTTCTTCTGCAGGTGGATGCGTTTTTCGCGGTAGAGCGAGGTGAGGGTGAAGACTCCCATCACGTGCAGACCGAAGACGATGATCACGGCCCCGGCGATCTTGGCGAGCAGGTCCAGCTTGGTATTCAGGTACTGGCCGAGGGTTGTTGCCGTGGCGCCGAGCAGGATGAAGATGATCGAAAAGCCCAGGACGAACAGCAGGGCATTACCCATCACCTTGATGCGGGCGGCACCGGCACCGGTGTCGGCGCTGACCTCTTCGAAGGAGACCCCGGAGATGAAGCTGAGGTATCCGGGGATCAAGGGCAGCACGCAGGGGCTGAGGAAACTGAGTAGACCGGCCACAAAGGCCGGAATGGCGGTCAAGGTGTGCGCTTCGGCCATTCGCCCCTCCGGGTTTCGATTTGGTTCAGGATGTTGTTTTCGCCCAGTATACCGGCAGTGCCTGCTGGCGGTGCGGCTCGGGGCTCGCGCTGGGCTGGAAACGCCTGTTGACGGCGGGGTGTCCGGCCTGTCCGCCTCTTGACAAGCGCCTGAGCGGCGTTTAGGGTGTTAAGTGCATTTTCATCCGGCGGAGGCGGCGATGCGCCCGTGTGACGGGGTGTCGCCGTTTCGCATGGATGGGGGTACGCTGTTGAAAAGCGGGATTTTGCAGTTGAGCGTGCGTTCGCGCGGGCTCGGTCATGCTGCCGATACATATTGGAGGATGGGGCCATTCGAGAGACTCAAACAGGCACTATGGTTAATGAGCAGATCCGGGCTCGTGAAATCCGGGTTATCTCCGACGAAGGTGAACAGTTAGGGATCATGGCCTCGCGGGCTGCCCTGATGGTTGCCAGGGAGCGGGGGCTCGACCTGGTGATGGTCTCCCCGAATGCGGTCCCGCCCGTATGCCGGATCATGGATTATGGTCGGCACAAGTACGAGACCGAAAAGAAAAATCGGGAAGCCAAGAAGAAGCAGCACATCGTCATGCTCAAAGAACTCACTTTGAGCTACAAGATCGGTGAGCACGATTACCAGGTCCGCAAACGGAGCATCGAGCGCTTCCTTGCGGAAGGCAACAAGGTCAAAGTGACCATTAGGCTACGCGGCCGTGAAGAGCAACACGCTGACATGGCAGCCGCGCTGCTGAAGCGTTTCGCCGTCGATACCACTGAGTTGGGATGGATGGAACGTGAACCGCGATTGGAAGGACGCCATGTGATCATGATCCTGGCGCCAAAGAAGGAGAACAAATAGCCATGCCTAAAATGAAAACCCGCAAGTCGGCGGCCAAGCGCTTCCGGCTCACGGGTTCCGGCAAACTCGTCCGTCGTTGCGCCTTTGGGAAACATCTTCTCGTCAACAAGGGCAGTAGCCGCAAACGGCGCGTCAAAGGTTCCTCGGTCGTTCACTCGTCCGACATGGCCCGCGTTCGCGCACAACTGCCTTACATGGGCTACTTGAAGTAAGCTCTGCCCCCAGATTGAAAGAAGGATTCCCTCATGCGCGTTAAAGGTGGGAACGTTTCCCGCAAACGTCACCAAAAAGTCATCGAGCAAGCCTCCGGCTTCGTCGGCACGATGCACAGCAATTTCCGGACCGCTCACCAGACTCTGATGAAGAGCCTCCGGTACGCTTACCGTGACCGTCGCAACAAGAAGCGCGACATGCGCTCCCTCTGGATCGTCCGGATCAATGCGGCCGCCCGGATCGAAGGTCTGAGCTACTCTCAGCTGATCAACGGCCTCAAGAAGGCAGCCATCGAAGTGGATCGCAAGATGCTCGCCGATCTGGCCGTCAACGACAATCCTTCCTTTGTGAAGATCGTCGACGCAGCCAAAGCCGCCAAGTAAAAACACTCACGGGTCATGTCGTTGCCATGGCCAAAAACGGGGCCGGAACCTGCTCAACGTCCGTCAGGACGCAATCGCAGAACCCGGCCCCGTTTTGATTCGCCCTGACGACCCGTGAGCGCTTTTACAACTGCATGGGCCACCCCACCCGGCAGGCTGCGAGCTTCACAGCAAGATCCAGTGTCTGAAAGGGTACGCTTGCTGATCCCTCTCCCTGCACAGGGGGAGGTTAGGTGGATGTCTGTCCCTGATCGCCCCGTGCGCCGTTATTCCTGCGGAGTCGCCTATATGCGCCCCATCCTGACCTCCCGCCAGCACCCGCTCGTGAAGCGGCTGGCCGGGCTGCAGCTCAAAAAAATCCGCAAGGAGACGGGCCTTTTCCTCATCGAAGGGCCCAAACTCCTGCAGGAGGCCATCTCTGCTGGCCTGGCGCCGGAGGTGATCCTGGCCATACCAGAGCTCGCCGGGTCCTGGGCCGATCATCCGGCCTATCAGCCCGTCAGCCTGGACGTCATGGCCAAGATCGCCTCGACCGATACCCCGCCACCCGTCCTCGCTGCGGCTCCCATCATCGATCGACCGCTCCCTGCCAATGCCGATCTGATCGTCTTCCTGGACGATCTCCAGGATCCCGGCAACCTGGGGACCATCCTCCGGGTCGCAGAGGCCGCCGGCGCCAGTCAGATCATGCTCAGCCCCGGCTGCGTCGATCCCTACAACCCCAAGGTCGTCAGGGGGACGATGGGCAGCCTGTTCCGTTTGCCCTGGCGCCAGGTCGATGACACGGTCGCCGCCCTGGCCACCCTGCGTGAGGCAGGCTGGCAGATCGTGGCCACCACCCTCGATGCGCCCGTCCGGATCGATCGGATGACCTGGGGTGACCGCGTCGTCCTGCTCATTGGCCAGGAAGGCCGTGGCCTGAGCGAGGCGTGTCGGGAGGCCGCCACAGCCGCTGTCAGCATCCCGATGCGGGCCCCGGTCGAGTCGCTGAACGCTGCGGTCGCCACGGCAGCACTCCTGTACGAGGTTTGGCGTCATCGGGATTACAGGGGGGCTGTCCCCTCACCGTGAGCCATGCCCTCCCCGGTCACCGATCGACCCGTGGTAAAATCCGCCTGGTAACACTGTTCCACCCGTCCTTTGGACCCAACATCGAGTAGACACACGACCATGGCCACCAGCCCCCCAATTGAAAAGGAAATGGACCTGATCGGTCATCTTGGCGAACTGCGCCGAGCGCTGGCGATCAGCATCGTGGCCCTGTTGACGGCTGGGATCGTCTGTTTTACGCAGTTTGAGCGCTTGATCACCTGGATGATCGCGCCCTTGCCCGACGTGCAGTTCATTTTCACGGCTCCGGGCGAGACCTTCATGGCCAGCATCGCCCTGTCCTTTGCCGGCGGGATCCTGCTGGCCATGCCTGTGATCCTGCAGCAGGTGTTGTGGTTCATCTCTCCGGGTCTGAGTCGGCGAGAGCGCCTGATGCTCGCGCCGGCGTTCCTGCTGGCCTACGGCTTGTTCCTCGGTGGCGTCGCGTTTGCCTACTATGCCCTGCTGCCGGTGGGCATCCGCTTTCTGATCGGGTTTGCGCCGGCAAACATCAAGCCGATGCTGTCGATCGGCAGTTACCTCAGTTTCACCAGCACCCTGCTTCTGGGTACCGGTATCGTTTTCGAACTGCCGCTGCTTTTGAGTTTCCTGACCTTCATCCGGGTGGTGAGTAGCCAGCGGCTGATTGCTTCTTGGCGGACGGCCGTGATCGGTTCTTTCATCGTGGCAGCCATCGTCACGCCGTCCATCGACATTTTCACCCAGACGGTTTTGGCCATGGCACTGCTGGCGCTGTATGCCTTGAGCATCCAGTTGGCCCGCATGGTCGAATGGCTCCGGCCGCCGGAAGAGGACTTCGACGAGCCTTTGCCGCCGAATACCCTGCCTCGGGGCTAGTTCCGACACCAGCAGGAAAGCCCAAGCCCAACCCCCCCCGGGGGGGGCG
>JACMPN010000169.1 GCA_014377495.1 Candidatus Sericytochromatia bacterium | reverse complement strand
TCCCTTCGGGTGTTAAGTGGCCGTTCGTCCTTTAAGTGTTATCAGACACTTACTTAACAGCTACATCAAAAGCAATGCGGGTGTACTTGTCACCAAAAGTCGGCATGGCGGAGAGGGACGTG
Source organism: Candidatus Sericytochromatia bacterium (assembly GCA_014377495.1). Lineage (GTDB taxonomy): Bacteria > Cyanobacteriota > Sericytochromatia > JACMPN01 > JACMPN01 > JACMPN01. The sequence goes on along the minus strand of JACMPN010000169.1, from coordinate 6,821 downwards.
TTCTGCCACATCTTGTCGAAGGAGGCGTAGTCGAGGAGCATGTTGGCGCCTTCCACGGGGTCGTTGTACAGGATGTCGCCGGTCTTGTCGTTGTAGCCCTTGATGGTGATGTAGTGCTCGCTGGACAGGTTGCCGAAGTCCACCAGGACGAGGGTCGGGCGACCGTTGTTGATCTGCTGCTTCAGGTAGTTCAAGGTGGCCTTCCGGTAGTCCTGAGCCGTCAGGCCCTTCTTGCGCAGGAAGTCCGTGACGTTGATGACGTCGGTGGGCATGTTCATCGGGTTCATCTCTTTGACGACCTGCGGGTAGCTAGTCGAGACGCCCCAGTAGTTCATGATGCTGGCGATGTTGGCCTGGGCGCAGGTCCGGTCGTTGCCCTGTTGGAAAAAGGGCAGGCCGGTCAGGGCGACCATGCCATCGGCGTAGACGTTGATTTTGGCGTTGGCAGTGCGGGTCCCGGACTGGGTGGCGAGGGACATCGTCTTCACGAGGGGCGAGCGGGTCGGGTAGTTCTGGAGGATGCCGGCGGTCGGCTGCAGAGGAACGACGGCGCTGGAGCAGCCGGTGGCGAACAGCATGCCCAGGCCGAGAACGGCGGTGGTCAGCGTCTGCATCAGGCTTTTCATCGTTAACACCCTCAGGTCGTACGGCTTCTTAACACTGGCGGGGTAACCTCGGGGACCCCCTCAGGTCCCGGCGGCTGGCGGCCTGTCCCTTCCGGGCGTCGGCTGCCTGACCTCTCCTCCTTTCATATACCCGGGCGAAACGGGCCATAACCTGATTCACGTGAACTTAACCAAAGGCCCCCAAGCGGCTGCTGACCTGCCCTGTGTTAGTTAATCGTTAATTAACAGTCTGCACATAGCGCCGTTGTGGCATTACAGGTAATGCGCTCACTCCCAGGGTGTTGGCGATTACCCGCTAATGGTTATGGGCCGGTTAATCCGCTGAGTGGCAGGGGCGGGGGGATTTGGCTATGCTGAGCGTCTCAGCACGTGTTTCGACAGTCTATTGAGCGTGCGTGGGCAGGGTCAGGGTGGTCCGGATCCGGCTCGGTTCTGACCGTCGCGACCTAACGGTCGCAAGGGCAGGTTCGGGCTGGAGGCGGGCTGCCATGGCCCTTCCCACACATGCTCAAGGAAGGGGCTATCATTCCAGCCATAGCAAAGACCATCGAGCTATCGACGTCGGGCAAGCCTGTGCCGATGGTGATCACCGGTCAGGTGGAGCGCCTTGTCCGGGCGAGCGGCATCAAGACTGGCATCGTCGTCTGTTCGGCCATGGGCGTCGGTGCTGCCGTGATTTGCCTTGAAGGGGACGACACCCGTCTGGGGATTTGGACCGACCGGCTCGTGGGGGTGATCAAGGAGACAGATCCGGAGATCGCCGCCCAACTGCTGAGTCAGTTGTATGGTCAGTCGATCACGCTGACGATCGACCGGGCGACTCTGCAGCACGATCCCTGGCAGCAACTGGTGGTCGTCGACTTCGGGACACTGCCACGCCGGCGCTTGATCGCCATCCAGATCCTCGGAGACTAGCGGACGGCCAGAGCCAGCGACGATAGGCCGTTCGCCCGGTCGGGTATACCTCTCCTTACTCGAGGCATTTTCATGTCAGCGGCATCCGACATCTTTGACTGGTCAGGGTCAGACCTTTACACGATGCTGGCCGTCAGCCGCCTGGCCACTGCCGATGCCATCCACAAGTCCTTTCGCAAGCTGGCCAAGCTGCACCATCCCGACCGTTTCCCGCTGGATTCACCCGAGCGGGGCGCCGCCCCCGAGCGCTTCATAGCGTTGGTCGAGGCCCATGCCCGCCTCTCCGATCGGGAGACCCGGGCCGAATATGACGCTGAACTGGATCTGCTGGAACGGTGCCGGCCTGGGTTTTATCAGATCGACATCCCACCTCCCCCGCCGGTGGTCCTCCCGGCCGACAAGCCGCGGCGCTCCTATGATGAGGACGACGAGGAGGATGCGCCGGTCTGGGATCCCACGGTGACGTTCGCCGAAGTCCTGGCAGATCCCCAGCCCCGGCGGGGCGGGACTTCGGAAGCGTCGAAACGCAGTGCGGCCAACGCCTATTACACCCAGGGCATCCGAGCCTACGGCTATGGCGAGTACGGACGGGCGATGAGTTGCTTTAAAGCAGCGATGGCGTTGGATCCGTCCCGGAAGGTCTCGCCCTATATGTGGGCCAAACTCACCCGGTATGCCTACGGGTTCGATTGACCGTTTTTGACGGAGTGGCGGCCACAAGCGAGTAATGGTCTCCGATTGGGCCGGATAGGGTGGGGGAGTCGCTAGGTGGACGCCGTTGACGCCCGCGCGTCCGGCCGTTTACGATGGGCACGATCAGTCATTGCCGGCGCAATAGCGCACTGCATCAGGATTAGCCGAATTGAAACCGATCGTGGACCAGCCCACCGACGAAGCCTCTAGCGGTCGCATTTTCCAGTTCAACGCCGAACGGTCCGATATCGTGGCCGAGGTCATCGCCCGTGAACTGGCGGCCAAGTCCGCCACCGAGGCCATACTCGAATACGCCCTGAACGATGCCGCCTTCCGGGAGATCGCACGGCTCGAACAATCGCGTCGGGAATCCCCTGAGCTGAGCCACTGGCGCAGCCTCTACGGGCGGGTGGGCACGATGTCCCGCGAGGCCAAGCAGGAAGCCTTGGAAGGGATGCTGCGCCGCTATGCCCGCGACATCGTCGGCAGCTTCAGCCCCGCCGTCCACAAGTTCGTCACGAATATCCTGCCCTACGGCTTTTCTCTGCTGCTCAAACCCCAACTCGAAGGCAGCACCGATCACTCCCGCCTCTCGGACCGGATGATCGTCCAGGGCGAAGTCGATCACATGCGGGCCCTGTCCAAGCTCGGCACCGTGATCCTGGTCCCGACCCACCAAAGTCATCTGGACTCCGTCCTCGTCGGCTTGGCCCTCGACCGTCTCGGCCTGCCGCCCTTCACCTATGGGGCGGGCAAAAACCTCTTCACGAATCCCCTCTGGCGGTTCTTCCTGCCCAACCTGGGGGCCTACAAGGTGGATCGCCGGCTGACCCACCTGATCTACAAGGACGTCCTCAAGACCTACTCCACGGTGCTGCTTGAACGGGGCTATCACTCGCTCTTTTTCCCGGGTGGAACCCGGGCCCGGTCCGGTGAGATCGAGCACAAGCTCAAGCTCGGTCTGTTGGGGACCAGCGTCACGGCCTATACGAACAACGTGCTGGCCGGTCGCCCGGACAAAAAGATCTTCATCGTGCCTTGTACCGTGTCCTACAACCAGGTCCTGGAAGCCGAAACACTCGTCGACGATCAACTGAAGCAACTCGGTCAGTCCCGCTACATCATCGAACGGGATGAATCCTCGGAATGGCGCCGCATCTTCCGGTTTGTCCGCCAGACCCTCAGCCTCGATGCGACGGTGTACGTCACCTTCAGCAAGCCGCTGGATCCCTTTGGCAATAGCGTGGACATGACCGGTCAGTCCTATGACCGCAATGGCCGTGCCGTCGACATCGAGCGCTATCTCTGGGAGGACGGCGAGCCAAAGTCGCTGCCTCAACGGGATGCCGAATACACCAAGGAATGCGGCGCCCGCATCGTGGAAGCCTACATGCGGGACAACGTCCTGCTCAGCACCCACGTGCTGGCCTACGCCCTGTTCCAGTCGGCCAAGCTGGCCCATCCGGGGCTCGACCTGTACCAGCTCATCCGGCGCCCGGACGACGTCGGCACGCCGATTGAGGAAATCAACGACATCGTCGACAAGCTGCGGGAACGCCTCGCCGCCATGGCGGCCGACGGGCAAGTGCGGCTGGGCACGATGGTGGCCACAGCCCCTGCCTCCCGGATCGTCACCCGGTCTTTGGATATTTTCGGCCTGTATCACTCGCCCGCGGTGGCTGAACGTCGCGGGGAGCGGATCCACCGGACGGACATGCGCCTGCTGTTTTACTATCAGAACCGCATGGCCGATTACGGTTTGGAGCGGTTCATGCGTGAGCTTTGGACGGCATCCACATGAGGCGTGACTGCATCGGCATCGTCGGCGGCGGGTCGTGGGGCACGGTCCTTGCCTGGCTGATCGGCAACAACGGTCATCCCGTCCGGATCTGGATGCGTCAGGCGGACGTCGCCGCCGGGATCAACGCCGGTCACCGCAATCCCCACTACCACACCGACCTCGTTCTGCCCGAGAACGTCGTGGCGACAACGGACCTGGCGGAAGTGGCCGAGGCGGCGGACGTCATCTTCGTCGTCGTGCCTTCGACGGTCTTCCGCGACGTGTCGCGGGCATTGGGCGACCATGTGGATGGTGGTCACATCCTGGTGCATGGCACCAACGGCATCGAGCGTGGCACCTTTCAGCGCATGTCCGAGATCCTCAAGGCAGAAACCTGCTGTAAGCGGGTCGGCGTGTTTTCGGGTCCCAATCTGGCGAAAGAACTGGCTCGGCGCTCACCGAGCGCAACGGTCGTCGCCTCAACGCACGATGCCGTCAGCGAGCGGGTGGCCAAGGTGCTCGAGTCGCCGTTTTTCCGGGTCTACACCCATCAGGACGTCATCGGCGTCGAACTTGGCGGGGCCCTCAAAAACGTCCTCGCCATCGCAGCGGGCATTGCCGACGGATTGGGCTTCGGCGTGAACACCAAGGCCATGCTGCTCACCCGGGGCATGGTCGAGATCGCCCGTTTTGGCGAACATCTCGGCGCCAAGTCATACACCTTTGCCGGGCTGTCCGGTATCGGCGACATCCTCGCCAGCTGTTTCAGCCCCCTGAGCCGCAATTATCAACTCGGAGTCCGCCTGGCCAAAGGTGAGGCGACCGACGCCGTCATGGCCGATCTGGGCGAGGTGGCCGAAGGGGTGCTGACCTCCCGGACCGTCCACGAGTATGCCGTGACACACGACATCGAGATGCCGATCGTGCGGGCAGTGCATGGCCTGATTTACGGTGGCTTGTCCGCCGAACAGGCCCTCAAGGACCTGATGACCCGCCGGCAGCGTCAGCGGGGCGAGTTCGACGACGTCAAAGCCTGGAAACCCTAGGGGGAACGCTAGTCTCGGGCTGTATGGCCGATGACGAGATGGTTTGCCTCCCACAGGGATGAGGGGTATCCTGAGGCCATCGGAGTCGCCGTCACCGGAGGTCGTCATGCACCGTTGCGATCAGTGCGACAGTGAAATGTGGCAGGATCTGCAGGGCCGTTGGATCTGCTTTACGTGCGTCCTCTTCTACTATGGTCACGTCCACACGTGGGCCGAGGAAAACCTGCCACCGCCCCCCCCCAAGCCGCCGCCGCCAGCGCCATCAGCCGTGTTCTACTGGGAGTTAGACGGGTGTGACGAGCCCCGCTCCGCCTGAGCGTGGTATCCCACCGCCGCCCCAGTGATTTGCGCTTGGCGTCCGCCCTCCTTAAACTGCCTGGATGCAACCAGCCGCCATCGCCATTGAGCACCTGACCAAACACTATGGGGCCCTCAAGGCCGTCGACGACTTGAGCCTGACGGTTCACCCCGGTGAATTTTTCGGCTTGTTGGGCCCCAATGGGGCCGGCAAGACGACGACGATCTCGGCCATCGTCGGGCTCGTCCGCAACGACGGCGGCCAGATCCGGGTGATGGGCCACGATGTCCAGGCGGACTACCGCCAGGCCAGGCGCATCGTCGGTCTCAGCGCCCAGGAATACAACTTCGACCGCTACCTGTCGATCGAAGACGTGCTGATCTACCAGGCCGGATACTTCGGGATCCCCACCGCAATCGCCCGACCGAGGGCCCACACGTTGCTCAAACAGTTCGGCCTCTTCGAAAAGCGGGACGTCGACTACCTGAAATTGTCCGGGGGCATGAAGCGCCGCCTGACCATCGCCCGGGCCCTGATCCACGAGCCCAAGGTCCTCATCCTCGACGAGCCGACCGCCGGCACCGATGTCGCCCTGCGGCTTGAGCTTTGGCAGCAATTGCGGGAGCTGAACCGACAGGGGCTGACCATCGTCTTGACCACCCACTACCTTGAAGAGGCGGAAGAACTCTGCAAACGGATCGCCATCATGCGCGAAGGCCGCATTGTCGCTTTGGATGAGACCAAACGCCTCATCGGCGGGGCGACGGGTCAGACCTTGACCGTCCACCTGAGTGGGCCGTTGACTGAGTTACCCCTCGCGTGGCAGGACCGGCTGGCCCACGTGACCCAGACGGACGAGCAGATCACCGTCACCGGCGTCCAGCCTGCGGATGTGGGACCGTTGCTCGCCGCCCTGGGCGATGCCGTGACTGGCGTCTCGCTGACCCAACGGAATCTGCAGGATCTCTTTTTGGAGCTGACGGGCGAGCGATTGCCGGAAACCGATGAGGCGACGGCATGAACGGGAATCTGATCGGTTTTTGGACCATCGTCAAACGGGAACTGACCCGCACCCGGGTGATCATCAATCAGGTCGTCTGGCCACCGTTGATCACCACGTTGCTTTACCTGTTCGTCTTCGGGCTCAGCATCGGCCGGCAGATCACCCACGTGGAAGGCATGCCCTATCTGACCTTTCTGTTGCCGGGCCTGATCATGATGAGCGTCATCGAGGGTGCGTATGGCGAGGCGTCGGCGAGTCTCTTCGTCCTGCGTTTCACGAATGCCGTGCAGGAGTTGCTCATCGCCCCGTTGAGTGCCTGGGAAATCGTCGGCGGCTTCCTTGTCGGCAGCATCGTGCGGGGATTGATCATCGCCAATCTGGTCACGCTCTGCGGGGCGCTCATCCTCGGCGTCACCCCCTTTTCCTGGCTGCTGTACCTGGTCCTGTTGGTGCTCGTCTG
>JACMPN010000168.1 GCA_014377495.1 Candidatus Sericytochromatia bacterium | reverse complement strand
TGAGCGGCCCCTTCAATGACGGAGTTGTTCTCGGCATCGTAGTCGATCAGGCTGACGGTCTTGCCGTCAAGGGTCAGCACAGCCGGCTTGCCTTTGCGCAGGGCCGACAGGTCCAGATTCGTGCTGGCGATGATGAAGTTCTTGCCGGACTTGTCGTCATGGACCATCACTTCGTCGAAGCCGTTGTTGCGGATGGCGGCCCGAGCCGTTTCGGCCGTCACCGTCAGTTCCCGAATGTGCTGTGCCGCAATCGGCCGTCCGTTAATTGCCAGTCCCGGTCCCATCGTTCTACTCCTCCAACCCCATCCGTAACGAAGCTCACGTTTTCTCTATCGGGAGGTCCCCTTGAAAAGTTGCTAACGTTGCCTTAACAGCACCGTTTCTTAAACCAATGTTTCCCTTCTCTTGCAAATCGGTCAGACTGCCAGTCATGACGGATAGCAGTTCCAACCTGGTTTTGACCGGATTCATGGGCGCCGGCAAGTCAACCACAGGCAAAGCCCTGGCGACAGCCCTCGGGCGCCCCTTCTTCGACGTGGACGCACACGTGGAGCGGCTCAGCGGCCGGACGATCGCGCAGATTTTCGCCAGCGACGGCGAAGCGGCCTTCCGGGACCTGGAGAGTGCCGTCATCCGGGAAGTCACCGCCCGGCAGGGTCAGGTGATCGCCACCGGCGGCGGTGCCCTCCTGCGCCCGGACAATGTGCAGGCCCTCTGCGCCACGGGCGTGCTCATCCACCTGGATGCCTCGCTGGACACGGTGCAGGCCCGGATCGGGCCTGCCACCCACCGGCCCCTGGCCAACGACCCGGGAGGCCTCGCCCGCCTGGCAACCACCCGCAAGGCCGTCTATGCCCAGGTGCCCTGGCAGGTCCAGACTGACGGCCGCACGGTCGGGCAGGTCGTCCAGGCCATCCTCGACGACCTGCCCCAGGGTCTCGCCGTCGGCGGACCAGTCCAGCCTGTCGACACCGTCTGGGTCGAGTTGGCCGAGCGGCGTTATCCGGTCCACTTCGGCCCCCTGCGGGCGCTGCCTGCAGCGATGACGGGACTCCCGTCGGATCGCCGGATGCTGCTCGTCACCGATGGCCATGTCGGTCCCCTGTATGCCGATGACGTGCAGGCGCTCCTGGAATCGGCCGGTTTCACGGTCGGGCGGGTGACGGACGCAGCCGGCGAGAGCAGCAAGTCCTTTGAGGAATTGGAACGGCTCGCCCGGGCCGCTGCGCAAAGCGGCCTGACCCGGCGCAGCCTGATCGTCGCTCTCGGCGGTGGCGTCGTTGGGGATCTGGCCGGATTTGCGGCGGCAAGCTACCTGCGGGGGGTCGGGTGCGTCCAGATCCCCACGTCCCTGCTGGCCATGGTCGACTCCAGCGTCGGCGGCAAAGTGGCCATCAACCTCCCGGAAGGCAAGAATCTCGTCGGGGCCTTTCATCAGCCGCAACTGGTCTGGATCGACCGGGCCTTCCTGACGACCCTGGACGCCGGGGAACTGCGCTCGGGCTGGGCCGAGGTGATCAAGGTCGCCGCCGGCCTCGACCGGGAATTCTTTCAGTGGATCGAAGACCGGGCCGGCCTGCCGACGGGCGACGACCTAGCCGCAGCGATCGGCCGTGCAGTGGCCCTGAAGGCCGCCGTCGTCTCCCGGGATGAGCACGAGAACGGCTGGCGGATGACCCTGAATCTGGGCCATACCCTCGGCCATGCCCTGGAAGCGGCCGGCGGTTATGGGCAGTGGCGCCACGGCGATGCCGTCGCCTGGGGCCTCCTGGCAGCTTCCCGCATGGCCGAGCTCGCCGATTTGGCGGCGCCGTCGTGGGTCGAACGGCTACAGCAGGTGCTCGCTGATGCCGGCCTGCCGATCCAGCTGACGGGCCCGCCCCCGGCCGACCGCTTTCTGGCGGCCCTGCAGCAGGACAAAAAGCGCGGTGACCGGCTACGCTTTCTGATACCCGTCGCCCCCGGTCAGGTGGTGATCCGGGACGATCTGCCGGCCACGATCTGGCAGGCGGCTGCACGGGCAGGGGGGATGCACTTCGATGACGGTGATCTGGGTCCTTAACGGACCAAATCTGAATCTGCTGGGGCAGCGTGAACCCGGTACCTACGGCGCACAGACTCTCGCCGACATCGAGGCCGAGCTGGCCACGCTCGCCGCCCAGCTCGGCATCAGCGTCGACTGCCGCCAATCGAACCATGAAGGGGTGCTGATCGATTGGGTCCAACAGGCCAAAACCGAGGGCGTCGATGGCCTGATCCTCAATCCCGGCGGCTACACCCACACCAGCATCGCTCTGCGCGACGCCCTGGCGGCCGTCAGCCTGCCGGCGATCGAGGTCCACCTGAGCAATATCCACGCCCGGGAGGCCTTCCGGCACGTCAGCCTGACCGCCCCGGTCACCCTCGGCCAGATCGTCGGCTTGGGCGCCCAGGGCTACGGCCTGGCCATGCGGGCGCTGATCACCCACCTCAAGCACTAAGCTGGCGCTGTAGGACCCGCTAGACGCCCTGGGCGGGACTTGCGGCGGGTTGGACCGTCGGTCGGCCGACACTGACGTAGTGGAATCCTGCGGCGGCCATCCGGGCCGGTTCGTAAATGTTGCGGCCGTCGACAATGACAGGCCGGACCATGGCCTGTCGCAACTGCCCAAAATCCAGATGGCGGAACTCGGGCCAAGCCGTGACGATCAGCATGGCATCCGCCCGCTCGGCCGCCGCATAGGGCGACGACGTGCAGGTCATCTGGGGGAACATCTGTCCGGCCGCAGTCATCGCTGCCGGATCGTACCCCCGCACGTGGGCCCCAGCTGCCAGCAGGTCGGCAATCAGCGTGAGCGCAGGCGACTCCCGCAGGTCGTCCGTGTGCGGCTTGAAGCTCAGCCCCAATATGCCGATCGTCTTGCCGGCCAGATTGCCCACGGCCTGACCCAGCTGATCGAAGATCCGCTGCCTGGCGGCGACGTTGATCTCCGAGACAGCCTTGAGGAGCTGGAAGTCGTAGCCGATGCGCTTGGCCAGTTGGATGAAGGCCGCCACGTCCTTGGGAAAACAGGCGCCGCCATAGCCGATCCCCGCCTGGAGAAACTCCGTGCCGATCCGGCGGTCCATGCCGACACCCTTGGCCACTTTGGTGATGTTGCCGCCGACCTGCTCACAGATCTGGGCCACGGCATTGATGAAGGAGATCTTCATGGCCAGGAAGGCATTGCTGGCGTGCTTGATCAACTCGGCAGACTCGATGTCGGTGAGCAGTAACGGGGCATTGAGGGGGCTGTAGAGCTTGACCAGCAGTGCAGTCGCAAGGGAGCTGTCGCTGCCGATGACGATCCGGTCGGGGTGCATGAAATCCTCGATCGCCGACCCTTCCCGGAGGAATTCCGGGTTTGAGGCGATGTCGCAGCGGGCCGACGGACCGAGGTGCTCATCGGCCAGGGTGCGCAGCCAGGCGGCTGTCTGCACCGGCACCGTGCTTTTTTCGACGATCAGCGTGTACCCGTCCAACCCGCGGGCGATCTGGGCCATGACGTCCGCCACGGCGGTCAGGTCGGCATCGCCGTTGGGCAACGGTGGTGTACCGACGCAGATGAAGATGACCTCCGCCCCGGCGATGCCAGCCGGGATCGAGTCGTGGATGATCAGGCGGCCCTCACGCAGGTTGCTGACCGTCAACGGCTGCAGACCCGGCTCATAAAAGGGCACCTGCCCCTGGCGGAGCAACCGGATCTTGTCGGGGTCCCGGTCGATCATGGTCACGTAATGGCCAAGCTCGGCCAGGCAGGCCCCGGTGACCAATCCCACATATCCAGCCCCGATGACGGCTACCCGCATGGCCCCTCCCTTGGTCGTGGTGGCAATCATGTCCTGCGACCACCACAACGTGCCCCCATTACAGCGGTATGGCCCGGCCCCGGGGTTTGGCCAGCATGCACAAATGCCCCTCTGCCGCTTCGGCAAAGACACAGAGACCGAACCTCGTAAGGCTCGTTGTCAGAACCATTGACCGAACGCCAGGGTGTTGGCGGTCGCCGTCGGTGGTGATTGGCTTCCGTGATCATTTATGATGACACCGACCAGGGTCGGGTCCGGTCGACGGCGGCACGGCGGATGAGTGGGAGGGTGACGTGGCGGATGAACTGGCGTACTGGCTGGCCTGGCATCGGATCCCGCAAATGGGGGCGGTGCGGCTGCGCCGGCTACATGCCACCTTTGGGAGTCTCCGGCATGCCTGGGAAGCGTCGCCGGCAGCGATCGGCACGGCGCTGGGTATGGCACCCGAGGGTCTGGCCGCCTGCCTCCAGGCCCGCAAGCTCTGGCCCCCCGATGACCAGCAAGCCGCCCTGACGGCCGCCGGTCTGTCGGCCGTATGTTTCGCCGATGACCGGTATCCGGCCCGTTTGCGGGAGTTGCACGATGCCCCGCCGCTGCTCTATCACGCCGGGACGTGGTGCGAGATGCCCCGGGCCGTCGCCATCGTCGGGACCCGTCGGGCGACCACCTATGGCCGAGAGGTCGCCTTTCGCCTGGCTGGCGATCTGGCTGCGGCCGGCGTCGTCGTCGTCAGCGGTCTGGCGGCCGGAATCGATGCCGCCGCCCACTCGGGGGCGATCAGCCGGGGGCGGACGGTGGCCGTCATGGCCTGCAGCCCGGAGCTGGTTTATCCGCCGGGCCATCGCCGCCTGCACGGCGAGATCTGCGGGTCAGGTATGGTCGTCGCCGAGTATCCGCCGGGCACCAAGCCGGAACCCGGCCGTTTCCCTGCCAGGAACCGCCTGATCAGCGGCCTCTGCGCGGCGGTGGTCGTTGTCGAGGCCGGTGCACGGTCCGGGGCGCTGATCACGGCGGACTTTGCCGGCGAGCAGGGGCGGGAAGTGTTCGCCGTGCCCGGCCCGATCACCAGTCCGGCCAGCGCCGGGACTCACCAGCTCATCCGGGGTGGCGCCACCTTAATCGGCGGCGCCCAAGAGATTTTAGATGAGCTGGGATGGTCGGCTGACGGCTCTGACGCCCGCCCGGAGGACAGTCTCGTCGACTTGACAAAGGACGAGCGGCACATATATACCCAACTCAACGAGCAGCCCCAACACTTTGATGCGCTGTTACGGCGCAGTGGCTCCCATGAGGGGGCCCTGGCGGCGGTATTGCTCAGTTTGGAACTCAAAGGCCGGGCGAGACAGCTTGCCGGCCACCAATTCGTGAGAGGATCGTGACATGGCCCAAGCGCTCGTCATCGTCGAGTCGCCTGCAAAGGCCAAAACGATCGGGAAGATTCTAGGGAAAGACTACGTGGTCAAGGCTTCTGCCGGCCATGTGCGGGACTTGCCGAAAAAGAAACTCGGCGTCGACGTCAAAAAGAATTTCAACCTGGATTATGAAGTCCTTCCCGAACGCGAGGACATCGTCAAAGATTTGCAGGCAGCCGGCCTCAAGGCCAAAGAAATCTTCCTGGCACCTGACCCTGACCGAGAGGGAGAAGCCATCGCCTGGCATCTGGCGGCTGTCCTCGTCGAAGGCGGCAGCAAGGCGAAGATCCGCCGGATCCAGTTCAACGAGATCACCAAGGATGCCATCCTGAACTCGCTGAAGAAACCCCGCGAGATCGACATCGAACGGGTCAACGCCCAGCAGGCCCGCCGGGTCCTGGACCGTCTCGTCGGCTACAAGATCAGCCCCCTGCTCTGGCAAAAGGTCCGCCGCGGCCTCAGTGCCGGCCGGGTCCAGTCCGTCGCCGCCCGTCTGGTCTGCGACCGTGAAAAGGCCATCCTGGCCTTCAAACCGGAGGAGTACTGGACGGTCTCGACCCAGCTTCAGAAGGGCAAGAAACCCTTCAAGTCGGATTTGTCCAAATGGAAGGGCAAAAAGCCCGACCTGAAGACGGAAGCGCAAACCGGCCTCGTCGTCGGCGCCCTGGAAGTGGCCACATTCGTGGTCAGTTCCGTCGGCACGGCCAATCAGAAGCGCAACCCGAGCCCGCCCTTCATCACCAGCTCGCTGCAGCAGGAAGCGTCCAAGCGGCATGGGTTCACCGTCAAGCGGACCATGGCCCTGGCCCAAGAGCTCTATGAGGGTCTCGAACTGCCTGAAGAGGGTGCCGTCGGTCTGATCACCTACATGCGTACCGACTCGGTGCGTGTGGCCAAAGAAGCGCAGGAAGAGGCGATCGAGTACATCGTCGGCAAGTACGGCAAGGATTACCTGCCATCCAAGCCCCGAATCTACAAGACCAAATCCTCTGCCCAGGACGCCCACGAAGCGATCCGGCCGACCAGTGCGATGCGCTCACCCGAGTTGATGAAGCCGTACCTGAAGCCGGATCTGTTCAAGCTCTACAAGCTGATCTGGGAGCGTTTCCTGGCCAGCCAGATGGAAAGCGCCACCCTGACGGTGCTGACCGTGGACATCACAGCCGGCGATGCGACCTTGCGGTCGACGGCCACCAAAGTGAAGTTTGCGGGCTTTCACGCCCTGTACAAGGACACGACCGAAGAGGGTGAGGACGGCGACGCCGATGCGCCGAGCACCCTGCCCGACCTCGCCGAGGGCGATACGCTCGAACGCCTGAAGATCGAGCCCAAGCAGCATTTCACCCAGCCCCCGCCGCGCTTCACGGAAGCGACGCTGGTCAAGCTGATGGAAGAAAAGCAGATCGGACGTCCGTCAACCTATGCGCCGACGATCAGCACGATCCAGGACCGGGGCTACGTCATCAAGGAAGGCCGTGCCCTGATGCCGACGGAGCTGGGCAATCAGGTCAACGACCAGCTCGTCGCCCACTTCCCGAACATTGTCGATCCCAGCTTTACGGCCGAGATGGAAGAAAATCTCGACAAGGTCGAACACGAGGGCCAGATCTGGCAGGACCTGATCAAAGCCTTCTATGTGCCCTTCGCCGAAACGCTGAAGATCGCCAAAGAGGAAATGAAGCCGGTCGCCGTAGAATCCGGCCAGACCTGCGAACTCTGCGGCAAGCCGCTGCTGATCAAGTATGGTCGTTTTGGCGAATTTCTGTCCTGCGCCGGTTACCCCGAATGCAAGAACGCCAAGCCGATCATCAAGCGGATCGGCCTGGTCTGCCGGAACGAGGGCTGCGGCGGTGACATCGTCGAGAAGAAGAGCCGTAAGGGCATGACCTTCTTCGGCTGTACGGGTTATCCGACCTGCACCTTCACCTCGTGGGATCAGCCCACGGAGACCAAGTGCCCGGATTGCGAAACCTTCATGAATATCAAGATCAGCAAGCGCAAGGGAAGCTTCCTGCTCTGCCCCAATGAGGCCTGCAAGAAGATCTCCAAGCTGCCGAGCAAGAAGAAACAGGAAGAAGCCGAGGAAGAAGCCGAGGCGGCAGCGGCAGCGGCCGTCTAACACAGGGGATCACACAGGGGCCGGTGGGCAGTACTGCCCACCGGCCCCTGTGTGACTCAGGAACGGGAGTGGACGGTGAACGTCGTTTCCCGTTTTGGCTTGCCGGACTGGGCGGCGTCCGACGTGCGGATCCGCCGGAGCCCCAGGGTCAACTCCCGGTCATCGGTCATCATGCCCAGGCGGCCCGGCGGCTGACGATA
>JACMPN010000167.1 GCA_014377495.1 Candidatus Sericytochromatia bacterium | reverse complement strand
TCCACAAAGGCACCGCCGGGGCACAGGGCCTAGAACTGTGCCATCAGGCGCTGAAACTCCTGACTGATCGCCATGGCATTGTCCCACTGACGCTGCCAGACGTTTCGGCCAAAGATCAGGCCAGTGGCACCTGCCTCCATGGCCAGACGGGCCTTGGCGATGAGATCGGCGTCGGGCACCCTGCTGCCACCGGAAAACAGGACCAGCGTCCGACCGGCCGCTTTGACCACCCGACGGGCCGCTTCGGCCACCGTCAGGTCGAGTGTGTCGTAGGGGGCAGGTGCGCCCTCATGACTCTTGGCATCCACCTTGGGGAGATTGACCTTGACGATGTCCGCCCCAAGCTCGCAGGCTACCCGGGCAGCGTATTCAATGTTGTAGGGGCTGTCGATGCCACCCCGTTTCTTGGCAAACTCACCCCGGGGATAGGCCCAGACGATAACGGGCATGCCAAAGCGCCCGGCCTCGTCCCGCACGCGGAGGAACTGGCTGAAGTCCTCATACTGGGCGGATGACCCCACATAGAGCGTGTAGCCCACGGCATCCGCACCGAACCGAACGGCATCCGCCACGGTGCCGGTCAAGGGTGACAGTGGGACGTCGTCGGACGGAATATTGGTCTTGCCATTCAGCTTCAGGATGAGCGGGATCTTGCCGGCGTAGTGCGGCTGGTACTTTTCGGCCAGGCCGTAATGGAGGGCAATACCGTTGTATCCACCGGCCATGGCCAGGCGGTACTGGTAGTCAGGATCGAGGCTGTCCGGATTGTCGAAAAAATCAATCGGACCGTGCTCAAGTCCCTGATCGATCGGCAGGACCATCAGCGTGCCGTTTTTGGCGCCGAACTGATACAGCATCCGCTCCAGGCGGGCCCGTTTGCCGGTACTCAGGTAATCGAGATCCTGGAGGAGGGGACGCTGGACCCACTCCTGCTGCAACGAAGCATCCGCCATCGGACAGACTCCTCTTCGGGCCGCCGGCCGCCACCGTTCCGGCAGGCCGATAACGCCCCCATTATACCGATCCCCCACCCCGCTCCCGGACCCGACCCAAGGGTCCGCAAACCTTCTCGCCCCGATGTTCGGGCCGCCGACCCCGCCTGGCTTTGCATGTCTACGGGATGCCAGGGCTTTGCGGCAGCCCGGTCAACGGCTACAGTGGCACTTCAGCGGCACCAGAGGCGCAGGGACAGGGCACGACCGGGCCTGCCACCTTATTCACTTCCGGGAGGAGTCACGATGGGCGACATCATCAGCCGTGAGCAGGCGGCCACATTGAGCCAGGCAGCTCAGGCCCAGGGGCGTAGCGTCGTGTTGACCAACGGCTGTTTCGATATCCTCCACGTCGGCCACCTCCGGTACCTGCAGCAGGCGCGCGCCCATGGTGACCTGCTCATCGTCGGGGTCAACGACGATGCTTCGGTTCAACGGCTCAAAGGACCCACCCGTCCCCTTGTGACCGGCGACGAACGGGCAGAATTGCTCGCCGGCCTGGCCTGTGTCGATGCGGTGGTCATCTTTCCGGAGGCCACGGCGGATCCCCTGCTCGAGGCCATCCGGCCGAGCATCTACGTCAAAGGTGCGGATTACAACGTCGGGAACCTGCCGGAACGGGAAACTGTCGAGCGCCTGGGTGTCCGGCCGGTGTTCGTGGCTCTCGTCGCCGGCCGGTCCACGACGAATCTGGTCGGCAAGATCCAGGAGTCCTGAGCCGGCCCGCTGGGCGCTCATGCCGTCGCAACGCACAAAAAGACCCCTGTCCCATCTTGGACCGGGGTCTTGTCACAGCAGCACAGGTGACGGCCTGTACCGCCCATCCTTAACAGAGTTTCCGGACTTTGCCGATCTTGATGTTTCCGCGCCACAGGCCGTTGGCCAGATCGGCCGTTTTCACTGGTTTGTCGGTGCCACCGGTCAATTCCATCTTGACCGCATCGCTCAGGCCGACCTCCGCCGCATCGATGTTGCCGTTGGCGTTGGCATCGAGGCTCTGGGCCACATCACGCGCCGCCCGGTAATTGCCGTTTAGCGACAAGGTGGTCGTCCCGCCCATGAGACTTTGAGCCACGCGGCTGAGGGCCACACCGTCTCCGGCCGGCGCACCGGCGATCAGGTCCAGCTGGTTCGGCGGAAAGCCGATCTCCGAGCCGTTGATCTTTTGATCGTGGTTGGCATCCAGGGCCTGGACCACCCGCGTCAGCTGCGCCAGCGTCAGCTCGTTGGTCATCCCTCGGATCATGGCCGCCTCCTCCTCAAGCTTCGTACTCTGTTTATAGAAAAAACAGGTTAAGACTCGCTTGAAAAGGGTTAATCTAAAGCGCAAAACCGGTCATGACGGGGGCTCAGGCCCGGACAGGGTGGGATCGCCAGCCGTCGCGCCGTGATTTCCGGCGCCCATCCCGGTTGGCCCGCAATCCGACTATGACGCAGCGCCAAACAAGGGTATATTGCCTGCGACTCTGAACCGATGACTGATCCGATGCAAAGGCGCAACGGTGGCCATTGGGCCGGATCTGGGTCCGGCGGATGCATGTGCATCGACCGGGCAGAGTCCAAAGCTTGCCTCTGGCCACTCGGAGGGCCGCATTCCGCATGATCAGTCTGACGCCGAAACGTACGCAGTTCTTCGACTTGCTAGAGGAATACGGTCGACACCTCACCGCCGTGGCGGATGTGTTGGATCAGGCGGCCGGCGGGCACCTTCCCAAGGAAGATGCCTGTAAAGCCGTTATCAGCCGACGCAATGCAGCCGATGTCATCTTTGACAGATACATCGACGAGTTGCATTTGGCGTTTGTCACCCCGATCGACCGTGACGACCTGTACTATCTGGGTTTTGCCGTCGAGACGCTCTTTGAGCTGACAGAGCGGATGGTCGATCGATGGCTGGCCTTCGATCTCCAGCCCACTGAGGCGATCCAGTCCCAGTTGATCGGCTACCTCGTCATCGGCTGTCGCCTCATCGTCAGGGCATTGCCCCTGTTCCGGCGGCGGGCCTTGATGAGTCAGGTGCCCGAGCACTTCCGGTCCCTCCGGAAAAACGAACGGGATGCCGAGCTTTGTTATCGCCGGGGCCTCAAGCTGATCACCGACGAGGTCACCGACACCCGCAAATGGGTGCAACTCAAGGAAGGTCAGGACTCGGTGGTGGCGGCGATCCGTCAAACCAAAGTCCTGGCGGACATCTTTCACAAGGTGATCATCCGAAATGTCTGAAATCAGCGCCGTCATCGTCTTCATTGTTGCCCTGGCGCTGTTCTTCGACTTCACGAACGGATTCCATGACACGGCCAATGCCATTGCGCCGGCCGTCGCCACCGGGGTGCTCAGCCCCCAACAAGCCGTCACCCTCTCCGCCATCCTGAATTTCGTGGGTGCCCTGGCGGTCGGCACGGCCGTCGCCACGACGATCGGCAAGGGGATCATCGATCCCAGGATCGCTGACCATTGGCTGGTCATCTCCGCCCTGACGGGAGCCACAAGCTGGAATCTGGTGACCTGGTACTACGGTATCCCAAGCAGCAGCTCCCACGCCCTCATCGGGGGCATCGTCGGTGCCGCCGTCGCCGGGCACGGCCTCTCCGCCGTCAAATTGCTGGGGTTCGTCCCCCTGGCTCAGGGCCTGTTCCTGTCTCCCCTGCTCGGCTTCTTCGTCGCTGGCGGCCTGTTGCTGATCCTGTTCAGCATCTTCCGCCGCTTCAGTCCCCTGACGACCGGGCCTTATTTCCGCTGGATGCAGCTACTGTCGGTGGCGGGACTTAGCCTGAGCCACGGGACCAACGATGCCCAGAAATCGATGGGGATCATCACGATGAGCCTCGTTGGCCTCGGTTACCTGAAGGAATTTCAGGTGCCATTCTGGGTGATGCTCGCCTGTGCCACGGCCATCGGCCTGGGCACGCTGTCCGGCGGCTGGCGGATCATCAAGACCATGGGCAACAAGATCACCAAGCTGCAGCCGATCCACGCATTCGCCTCGAGCACCGCTGCCGCCGGCCTGATCATGGCCGCTTCTTCTGTCGGTCTGCCCGTCAGCACCACCCACTGCATGACCGGCTGCATCATGGGCGTCGGGGCTGCCCAGCGGGTCCGTGGCGTCAACTGGGGGGTCACCGGTGAGGTGATGACTGCCTGGGTCCTGACGATCCCCGCCGCAGCCCTGCTGTCCGCAGGCCTCTACGAGATCCTCACCCACACCTTCGGCTAACGCAACCAGCCAAACGTGCATGGCGGCCCGGTCTGCGTCAGCCCGGGCCGCCATTCACGTTTGGCTGGTGGCGGTAGCCGCAGGGGTGGGTGTGGGTCTCGAAGAGGCGCGGGGAC
>JACMPN010000166.1 GCA_014377495.1 Candidatus Sericytochromatia bacterium | reverse complement strand
TGACCAGTCCCGCCAGCACCCACCATACCCACTCGGCTCGGTAAAAGGCACCCGCAATGCCATCTCCCTCATGAAAGGCTGTGACACCCAGCTTCCCGGCACGGGCAAGGTGCATCTCTACCCGGCGGCTCGGGCCAAAGAGACGGACCCATGCGCCCCTTTGCTCCAGCTCCTCCATGAGACCCGTCACGCCGCCCAGTTCCAGATGGCCTTCGGCACGACGCCTACAATCAGGCGGCAATGAGGCAGTTCGAACGTCTATAGCAGCATAAAGCAAGCGATGCCATGCAAAACGGGCCCCGACGATCGTTCGGGGCCCGTTTTGGCGGTGTTTAGCCTTCGGCCAGCTTAAGCTTCTGGCGTTTGGTGCGGGTGGTGATCGGGTGGATCACCGCGGCGTCCGGGGCGGCCTCGACGTCACTGATCACCCGGGCCGTGTTGCGGATCCGGTCTTCAGCGGCGGCGGCATACTGGGCGTTGATCTCGTAGCCGACATAGTCCCGGCCGAGTTCGACGGCGGCGACGGCCGTGCTGCCCGAACCCATAAACGGATCGAGGACGAGGTCGTTCTCGAAGGTGTAGAGGTTGATCAGGCGCCGGGGCAGCTCGACCGGGAACGGGGCGGGATGGGCCACCCGCTTGGCCGACTCGGGCGGGATGTCCCAGATGGACAGGGTGTCCCGCATGAAGTCTTCTTTGCTGATCGTCGCCCGGCCGGGCCGGTGCATGCGCTCGAAACGCCCCTTGGAAAAGCAGAGGATGTACTCGTGCAGGTCACGGAAGGTCGGGTTGCTGGGCGAGCGCCAGCTACCCCAGGCGCAGCTGCCGCCGGCGCCTTTGGCTTTTTGCCAGATGACTTCGCCCCGCATGAAAAAACCCAGCTCGAGCATCATCTGCGTCACGTGGTGGCTCAGGGGCACATAGGGACGCCGGCCGAGGTTGGCGACGTTGATCACGGCCCGGCCGCCCGGCTCCAGGACCCGGTAGGTCTCCTTGAACACCTGGCGGAGCATGACCAGGAACTCCTCGAAGGAGCTGTCACTGTCATACTCTTTGCCGACATGATAGGGCGGTGAGGTGATCATGAGGGCCACACTGTTCGAGGCCAGATCGCTCATGTTCTCCGCCGTCGTGGTCAGGATCCGGTTCCGCACGTCGCTGCGGACGATCGTCGTCTCGTCGGACAAAGCGATCTGCTGCAGCCGGCGTTCGTAAAACGCAGATGAATCATGGCTTTCCCGTTTGCCGACCCCGAACTTGGCGGTTTTCGTGCCCACTGCGGCCTCCTCATGGCGCTGGTGCCGGCCCCGGAAATCCCGGAAGCGACATCGCTGCATTCTGTCCGGCCCTTAAAACGTCGGAGACTTGTGCGAATACTCACATCTCAACCGTTCCAGGCCAACAAGGCTCATCATCCAAGAATGCACGCAAATCGTCTGTGAGAATTGCCCATTTATGCCGAGCGCCTGCCTCATCCACGCCAAACCGCGCAAACGCGCGCTCCGCCTGTCGTAATGCCAAGCAAGCTCCGCTGAATCCCCCGCCCCGCCTCACCCCGCCAGGGATGGAATCCAACCCGGCCGAAATCGCCAAAAGCGCGCGAAAACGCGCCTTCAGCCCCACTTGTGACGGATCACACAAAGATTTTCGCAAAGTCCCGTTTAAACAGGCTTCCGCATGGCAGTACTTGATCAGAAATAGACGCCGATCGCTTGCTTGGTTGCGGGCAGACGCGGCGGACAAGGCGTTTTTGAAATCCGGCTGCCGCGCGCGACACGCCCTCAGGATGGCCGACCTGGCGACCAGACGTTACCCTGAGGTCAATCGCCCCATCTGCAGTCCGAACGAGGAATCGTGCTCATGTCCGACCCCGAAGCCAAGACCTGGCCTCAGAAACTCCACCTCGGTTGCGGTGCCAACAGCCTGAAAGGCTGTGTCAACGTCGACCGGATCGCTCAGCCCGGCGTCGATATCGTGGCGGACCTGGACCGGTGTGACGACGTGCCCCTACCGTTGCCGGACAACCATTTCACGATGATCCTGGCCGAGCACATCATCGAACACCTGCAGCACCCGCTGTCCCTGATGCAGGAGCTGCACCGGGTCGCCAAAAACGGGGCCAAGGCGATCGTGCGCGTGCCCCACGGGGCGCATGACGAGGCCTTTGCGGACCCGACCCACGTGCGCCAGTACTTCCCTGCCAGCTTCGGATACTTCGCGCAGCCGGCCTATTGGCGAGCCGATTACGGCTACCGGGGCGACTGGCGGACGGACGTCATCGAGCTGATCATGGACCGGCGGGCCGTGGCCGGCCGCACCGAGCAGGAGATCCAGCACGCCATGCACTTCCTGCGCAATGCGGTCGTCGAGATGCGCGTGGAGCTGACGGCGATCAAGCCGATCCGGGAGCGTCGGGCCGACCTGATCACGACGCCGACGATCCGCATCACCCCGATCGAGGTGATGGCCGGATAACGCGCCGAGGGACGAAAAAACAAGCGGCCATTGTCGCCAAGGTTGGTCAGAGCTGAGACTCGCCGCCCGTGACTTCCATGGTCGCCGTCACCTGATCACCGGCGAGCATGCCGCCGGCCGTGACGACCACCCCGGAAAAGTCGAAATTGTCCGACGGGTCGATCTTGGTGCCATGGGGCAGGGCCACGTCCCGGTGGCGCGTCACCCGGGAGAGGGGGATGCCGTACCGCTTGACCAGGCTGGCGACCAACTGGGTGACGGCCGCCGTCTGGGCGACCGGATAGGGCTCGATGCCGTCGCCGATGTTGCAGAGCTCGATCCCGATCGAATAGTCGTTGACGTTGGAAACACCCTCGAAGGCGCTGGGCCCGGCATGCCAGGCTCGGGCCGCTTCCGGCACGCAGCGGATGATGCTGCCGTCCCGGTCGACGACATAGTGGGAGCTGACCTGGGCATCACGCCGCTGAAAATACTTGGCAATCGCCACGGCGCTGGCGGCAGACGCCGTGTGGTGGAGGACGATCGTCGTGATCGGCGACCCCTTGCGGCTGTTCTGGTTGGGCGACAGCATGGTGGCGACCGGCGGCATCGTCATCGGGAGGTGGGACCGTTGGGGCTGGAAGAGCGCCCGGGGTGCCATCGGGACATCGTCCGCCTCCGCCGGGTGCTGGGCCGTCCACGACGCGCATGACGACAGGGTGAGTGTCGCTACGGTGCAGAGCATCCAGGCACGAACGGTCATGGAGCCCCTCTCAGGTGCGTGTGCGGCCTTCCGGCTGAAAATGTGGGAGCGCACCTCCTACGCTGCCATCTCTGGTAACCGTTTGCCAATCCCAAAGGGGCCCAAAGCCGGCAAAAAACCGTTAAGAATCACCAAGGCTCCGGCCATCGGCACCCTCCCTCGCACATTGCGGATGCCCCTTCATTGCCTCCTGACCACACGCCGCCCACCACTGTCAGCCTGGCCAGGAACGTTGCATGTCAGGGGTCCGGACCTAACCGGCCCCCGCCGTCCGTCATTCCCCGAGCCGGGCCACCGGATCTCCGACAGGTGACAATGCCGGCGAGGTCGCCCATGCCAGAACCCTGCCCACCGCATCTCGGACTGGTCTGCATCACCCACACCGAGGACGTCCGCTTCAAGACGATCACCCGCACGCGGCTGCTGCAGCTGCCGCCGGCCCTGCGGGCGCTGCGGCTGCGCGACCTTTACGCCGAAAACATCCTCCGGTTGCACGGGGCTATCCGTTATTGCCAGACGCACGGCATCCGCCTCTATCGGCTCAGCTCGGGCCTGTTCCCCGGCTGCGACGAGCCGCCGGGCGGCGAGGTCCTGGCCACGTTCGCCGCCGAACTGGCAACCATCGGACAGGCGGCCACCACCGCTGGGATCCGCCTCGTCATGCATCCGGACCAGTTCGTCGTCCTCAGCTCGGACGATCCGGCCATCGTCACGATGGGCATCGGCATCCTGGAACGCCTCGCCTGGCAACTCGACCTGCTGGGCCAGCCCCGCTCCCCGTGGGCGGCCATGGAACTCCACGGCGGCAAAGGGGATCGGGCCCGGCAACTGGCTACCGTCATTGCGTCCCTGCCCCCGGCGATCCGCAAGCGCCTGGTCCTGGAAAACGACGAACGGGCTTACAGTGCCGCCGAAATCCTGGCTGTCTGTGAGGCGACGGACACGCCCATGGTGTTCGATGCCCACCACCACATCGTCCACGACCAGTTAGACTCCTACGATCACCCCAGCGTCGCCGATTACCTGGCCGCCGCCCGCCAGACCTGGCCGGATCCCGCCTGGCAGCTGGTGCACATCTCGAACGGCCGCTCCGCCTTTGGCGACCGGGCCCACAGTGACCTGATCACCGCTATGCCGGCCGCTTTCCAGGCGGCGCCGTGGATCGAGGTCGAGGCCAAACACAAGGAAGTCGCCATCGCCGGGCTGCGCCGGGAGTGGCTGACACGATGATGCACCGCCCCCTAAACTTTCACGCAAGTTTAACCTGGATTTTACGATAACCCTGAGACAAGCTTCGCATCACCCAATCAAGGGGAGGTCACCCGACGTGCTGATTACTACCATCTCGGCCATCACCCCGCCCCAGACCAAGCCCAAGACGGCGGCCACGACCAAGTCGGGCGATCCCCACAAGCAACCGGCGAAGGGCACGACCCCTGCCCAGACGAAACCGACCTACAACCCGGACGGGATCCACCTGTCGATGGACCGCCGCAAGGAAATGACCATGGTCGTCACGGCCACTGGCAAGCCGCTCGGCTACAAAACGCCGCAACAGGAAGCGAACTACCTGAAGTCCCTGGAACTGGCCGCCCCGACCTCGTCCTATGATCCGAAGGGGTTTCTGGCGTCTCTGGGGCTCTGGGGCATCACCGGCGCCGGCCGGGGTGACAAGTCCCTGATCACCGCCGTCAAAGGCACCGATTACAAGCCGCACACGGGTCCAGTCCCCATCCCCAAGTTCATCATGACGGCGATGGTCAACGAGTCGAAGACCTACCATGCGGTGCAGGGCGTGGTCGATCCGGCCCTCAGCGCCTACACGAACAAGCGTGGCCTGTGGAAGAAACCGCTGGTTCCTGCCCAGACTCCCAAACCGACCTCCGTGACCCCGAAGGACCGTTACCCGCAAGCCCTCGCCAAATTGAATGCACCCTCCCTGGAGTGGGGCAAGGACTTCCACGACGGTTCCGGTGAAGGGGAACGGGGCTTCGGCACCTTCCAGATCGCCATGGCCGCCGGATTCTCGGACACCCAGGCCCGCCGCTTCAGCACGACGGACTACGGCGTCGACCTGAACAAGACCCCCTACGGCAAGACCTCGCCCATCGTCATCGGCCAGATGGACCGCCACTTCAATTTCCAGCGTGACGGCGAAGACACCCGCATCCTCTGGGCCCGTCAGCACTTGGACCTGGCCATCCAGTACGGTCGCCAGGGCGCCTTCGACGAAGCCGAAGTCGAGCTCGGTGTCGGCATGCACAGCCTGCAGGACCTCTTCGCCCACGGCCAGGCGACCCCGAGCGTCCACGCCACCCTCGGCCACTTCGTCGACGACCCCGACTGGTCGCCCGTCTCGATGGTGGAGTCCACCGTCGCCACCCGCAACTACCTGAAGGCCTATCTGCAGGGCATCAGCAGCACCGACGGTTCGTTCTCCATCCCGCCGGAACCGATCAAGTAATCACCCAAACGACAACGGGCTCTCCTGCGGGAGAGCCCGTTGTCGTTTGGGCCCGCTGTCGGCCGGGGTATGCCGGGCTTGCTTGCAAAACGGGGGAGGCATGTCGCCTCCCCCGTTTGATGCTGACCGTTACGGAGTGCTGAACGTGCCGCCCTGTTGGCGGTATTCCCGCAGGATGGCCTCGATCTTGCCGAGATCCCGGGACCAGCGCTCATATATTTGCTTGATCGAGGTGCGGGTGATGGGCGGCTCGTTGAAGACCCACTCCCAGACGATGGGCAGCAGGCGCTTCCAGAGGAAACCGCCGGGCAGACCCTGGACACCTTGGGACACCATGCCGTAGAGGACCGCCTTGACCAGGTCGTCTTTGACGATGGCGCCCTGATGGGCCTTGGTGTACTTGATGTAGGCCTTGACGCCGCCGTAGACCATGCGGATGGCGACCTTGGCGATCGTCCAGTACACGTCCCGCTGCGCCCCGGTGTCCGCCGTGACTTCGGTCCGGTACTGTCCCGCCTGTACCTGGATCTTGCCGGTCTGCGGCGTGCGGGTAAAATCATAAACAAGGACGATGGCGTCAGGACCGGTCAGGGTGACGACGGAACCTGTCGGGACGGCCTTGAAATCGGCATCCCCGGCAAAGGCATCGGCAAAGCGTTGAGCCAGCACGGCGGACGGTTCGCCTGTCCGGGTGGCCTGGGCCATTGGGACCGTCGGGGCCGAGGCGTGCAGCACTGCCGGTGTCGCACCGCAACCAGCCACCGAGAACCCGAGGAACATCCCCGCCAGGGATGCACTGATCGCCCGCCGACTGCCCATGTCAGATAACCTCGCCTTTAAACTTTTTTAACCACATTATCAGCTTAGCTTGATCAAGGGACAGATACAAGCAGCAGCGTGTCCCCAGGACGTTTGGGCGCGCAGCAGGCTCGGGCCCCGTCGCCATATACGCGATCTTCGGGGCCACGGTATGATCGCCTGGCGTGTTCATTCAGATTGGCGGTCTCCCATTTGTCCCAATGCAGCCGACATTGCCCTACGCCTTGAGGATCTGGCGTTGTTTGGCGGTACGCCCGCCTTCGACTCTCCCCGCCATGTCGGCTATCCCAATGTGGGTGACCGCGACCGTCTGCTGATGCGCATCAACGAGTTGCTGGACCGGCGAAGGCTCTCCAACCACGGTCCGCTCGTGCAGGAATTCGAAGCCAGCGTCGCCCGTCTGCTTGGCGTCAAGCACTGCATCGCCGTCGCCAACGGCACCTTGGGCCTGGAAGTGGCCATGCGGGCCTTGGACCTCAAGGGCGAGGTCATCGTCCCGGCCTTCACCTTCATCGCCACCGCCCATGCCTTGCAATGGCAACAGATCACCCCGGTCTTCTGTGAGGTGGACGCCACCCACAACCTGGATCCGGCCCACGTGGAACGCCTGATCACACCCCGCACGACAGGCATCGTCGGTGTGCATCTCTGGGGGCGGGGCTGCAACGTCGAGGCCCTGACCGACATTGCCCGCCGCCATGGGCTGAAGCTGCTTTTCGATGCCGCCCACGCCTTCGCCTGTTCGAGCGGCGGTCAGATGATCGGCAACTTCGGAGACATGGAGGTGTTCAGCTTCCACGCCACCAAGTTCATCAACACCTTCGAAGGCGGGGCGGTGGTGACGAACGATGACGGGCTCGCGGCCCGGGTCCGCCGGATGACGAACTTCGGCTTTGCGGACTACGACGTCGTCGATTCGGTCGGCACCAATGGCAAAATGTCGGAAATCTCCGCCGCCATGGGCCTGACGTCACTGGAAAGCATCGATGAGTTCATTGGCCAGAATCAGGTCGCCTACCACCACTACCGGCAGGTCTTGGCCGACGTGCCCGGGCTGACCGTCATGGCCTACGACACCGCAGAGCGCAGCAACTACCAGTATCTCGTGCTGGAAATCGACGAAACGGTGACCAGCATCAGCCGCGACCACCTGATGGCGATGCTCCACGCCGAGCATGTTCTGGCCAAGCGCTACTTCTACCCCGGCTGCCACCGCCAGGCCCCATACCGGACCGAGAACAACGTTTCGTTGCCGTTCACAGAGGCATTGTGCCAACGGGTCCTCATCCTGCCCACCGGACCGTCCTTGACCGATGAGGACCGCCTGAAAATTGCCAGCCTCCTGCGTCTCGCCGTGGCCAACGGTCCGGCCGTCGCCCGCCAGATCCAGCCGGGATGAGGCCGCCGCCGCACGATGGGTGAGGCGCCCGCCGGCTACCGTCACCAACGCTATGCAGCCTCCCTGGCCGCATTCGGCAAGCCTTTGGCCCTGCGGGCCAGTGGAGGATGGGTCTTGCGTCGACCGGTGGCGGATACGGGCTGGCATGATGCCATGGGCGTCTATCCTCTCTGCGTGTTGCAGGATTGGACCAAACTGGCTGCCGATCTGACTGAACCCGATTCGGACTGCGTCAGTCTGACGATGGTCACGGACCCGTTCGGGGACTATGACCCGGCATTGCTGCATCGCTGTTTCCCGGACGTGATGATCCCCTTCAAGAACCACTATGTCGTCGACCTGCAGCGGGCTCCCCGGACCTTCATCAGTGCCCATCACCGCCGCAATGCCCGCAAGGCACTGGCGACCCTCACCGTCGACGTGAGCACCGCACCGCTGCAACACCTCGACGACTGGGTGGCGTTGTATGGCGTACTGACCGTACGGCACGCCATTCAGGGCATTCAGGCGTTTTCACCGGCTGCCTTTGCCGAGCAGTTACAGGTACCGGGCATCGTTGTCGTGCGCGCCCTGGCAGGGTCAGACGTGGTGGGCATGCACCTGTGGTATCGGGACAACGGGATCGGCTACTATCACCTGGGGGCCTGCACAGAGGCCGGGTACCGGCTGGGAGCGGCCTTTGCCTTGTTCAGCACGGCGATCGACCACTTTGCTGACACCCTCCGCTGGCTGAGCCTTGGTGCCGGGGCAGGGCTGTCGGCCGACCAGGAGGATGGCTTGAGTCGTTTTAAGGGCGGTTGGGCCACCGGGACACGGACGGCCTATTTTGGCGGCCGGATCCTGGACAAGGGCCGCTATGCCTCGC
>JACMPN010000165.1 GCA_014377495.1 Candidatus Sericytochromatia bacterium | reverse complement strand
TTGCCGCCGCCTAGTCTGCCGACCTTGCAGGGCCTGTTGACCCCGTCCGCGACCCTGCGAGGTAAAACGGCACTGGTCACGGGCGGCAGTCGCGGCCTGGGGGCACTGCTCGTCCAACTGCTGGCGCTGCAAGGCTGCAATGTATATGCCTGCTACCACCAGAGCCGGGAGGCGGCTGAGGGCGTTCGACAGACGATCGCCGATGCCGGGGGACAAGTCGTCCTGGTGTCAGGGGATATCGGTGATGTCGGGCATTGCCACACCCTGGCTGAACGCATCGCCCGGGTGGCCGGCGGCCTGGGCATCCTCATCTGCAATGCCGCACCCGCGTTACAACCATCCTGGCTCGATCCGGCCGATGCCGCCCGGATCCTGGCCTACGTCACGACTAGCGTGCAACAAGTCGTCTCACCCATGACCGCCTGTCTGGCCCTCCTCAGCAAGAATAATGGCGCCTGTGCCGTCATTTCCTCAACGTACGTCCTCCAGCCCCCCCCGCATTGGCCCCACTACGTGGCTGCCAAGATGGCGATCGAAGGCCTTGTCCGAGTGGCTGCCGTTCAGTATCCGGATGTCGGGTTTATGGTGCCTCGGCCGCCAAAAATGGTGACAGATCTTACCAATACCCCCCTGGGTCGCGTCGGCGCCAGGGCAGTGGGACCAGTGGCCGCTCAGATCGTCCGCCAGATCGTGGCCGGCATTCCGAAAGGAACCGTCACGACGTTGGACGCATTTGACGCTGAAACGGTGTCATGACGTGCTGACCCTCAGACAGGGCCACATACCCTGTCCGCGCTGTCAAATTAGCGCCGGCGCAGCCGGGCACTGGGCCAATGGGTGACGCTCTCCCGCAAGTCGTCTTCGTTCAATGTCCACCAGGGCGGCCACCATTCGTCATAACGAAGATTATGACGAATGAGGGCCGCAAACCGCCTAGGCACGGGATCGCCGCCCATACGCCGATTCCCGCCGTGACTCAACCCCAGTTATTACAGGTCCTGAAAGACGATAACTCGCACGCCACCGCAGGGCCCCGAGTCCTGGCACCGGGCGCCAGTTGCGGAGGGCCTAACGCCGGCGCAACCAGGCCCCGGGCCAATGGGTGACGTTCTCCCGCAAATCGCTTTCGTTGAATGTCCACTCGGGCTGGGCGAGGGCGAACTCGGGATGGGCCTCGGCGAACTGGGCCGCTGCCGCCGTGGGGTGGTCCCAGACCCAGTCGGCCTGGCCCCGGGGCGCGTCGTAGACGTCCTTCATCAGGCCGTCGGTGGCAACGATGTAGGAGCCCGGCGTGATGATGTCGTGGTAGGCGGCCAGTTCGTCGGCGACGTGTTGCTTGGTATGGTTGGAATCCAGGATGACGAGGACGGTTTCGCCGGGTTTGACGAGGGCCTTCACCTGCTCGACGATGGCCGGTGCCGTGGAGCTGCCTTCGACCAGGGTGATATGACGGGCCATTTCATGGGCCTCGATCGCCGCCCGGTTGTGGGCCCGGATCTCGATGTCGATGCCGACGACCCGGCCATGGTTCATCGCCTGGCAGAGGCTGGCGTAAAAGATCAGCGATCCGCCATGGGCGACGCCCGTCTCGATGATCACGTCGGGCCTGACCCGGTAGATGACCTCCTGCAGCCGCATCAGGTCGTCGGGCAGCTGGATGATCGGCCGGCCCATCCAGCTAAAGGTGTAGGTGTATTTCTGATTCCAGCCCAGCGTGATCCACTGCTGCGAGAGGACCTCGAACGCCTCCCGACCGTAAAGGTCGATCGTTTCGGTCTGACCGTCGACGAGCCGGGTCATGGTCTTGGCTTCGGTATCAATGGTGAGTTTCATGGGGGTTATCCTACAAGGTCCAACTGGATGTGCAGAGTGGCTAGTAAGGCGGCGATCTCGTCGCGGTAATTCGGATTCAGCAAAATGGCTACGGCAACCCCCCGATCGGCCAGTTCGGCCGGCGCCACGATGGGGTGCCCGGTCCCGGGCAAAAAACCACCCTGTTTGACGGGATTGATGTCCACGAGGCAGTCGATGCGGCTGTGGTCGGGATCGATCAGGTTGGCCAGGGTGACACCCTTGGCCCCCGCTCCCCAGAGAGCGACCTTTCCGCCTCGCTGCAAGTCGGCTAAACGGCGTTGCCAGGTCTCGCGCAAGCCCTGTTCGGCCGCCGCAAACGCCGCCGCCAACGCCGGTAGCGGATCGGGCCGCAGGCTGACGGGCGGAGCCTGCTCCGGCAGACGCGCCTCCAACCAGAGGTATTGCCCACCGAAGACGTGACCGACCTGCTCGACGGCAAAACCCGCCAATTCGAAGGCTGTCGTCAGGGACGCTGCCGAAAAATAGGAACAATGCTCGTAAAAGAAATCCCAGACCACCTGATTGCGGAGGATCCACTCGACACACGGGGTTTCGAAGAAGACCCGGGCCCGCGGGGATGCCGCCAGGGCCTGGCGCACAGAATGCAGCAGGGCCATCGGCTCCGGCACGTGCTCGATGACGTGGCGGCAGACGACGACATCGGCCGCCACCTCGGCGGCCTCAGGCCCGTAATACTGGCGCTCGAACCGCAACCGGCCCGCCAGATCCGCATCGGGACCCTGGTAGCTGGGATCAAAGCCGACCCCTGTGTTGCCTGAATGGGCTTCGACCAACTTACGCAGGAAGAGGCCCTTGCCGCAGCCAACCTCGACGATGCGACAGTCACGGACGCCACGCTCGTCGACCAGTTGCCGCACCAGTCCCTGCAGATGGGCTTCGAAGGCCGGCGACAGCGCCTGCGTGTTGTCGTAGTTTTCGCCGTAATCCAGCTTGGCCAAGTCAAAAGCGGCATTAAAAACGAAGCCACAGGCCTGGCAGCAGCAAAGCGCCAAATCACCGACCACCGTCGCGGCGGCAGCCTGTTCGCTGCGGATGGCCAGATTTTGATGGACGGGGACGGCCGACCGCTGCAAAAACGGCAACAAGTCCGTCGATTGGCAGACCGGGCAAGGGGTAGTCGGCGGCATCATCCGTCTTTCCTGTCATCGGGGGGGTGCGCCTCTAACGCCTGGTGCGCATTTAACGTCTGGTCCCACCAGGCGATCGTTTCCTGCAATCCCTGCCGCAGGTCCCGGGGGGATTGCCAACCAACTTCCTGTTGCAAGCGGTCGACATTGGCGGTGAGCAGGGCGGGGTCATTGGGCAAAGGCGCCAGCGCGCCCAATTGCAACAGGTCCGGCCGGGCGAGCAGTTCGGCGATCGTCCCGGCAACGGTCTTTAGAGCGACGGGCTGACCGGAGGCGATGTTCACCGGCCCTTCGACCGTGCTGTCGAGCAAGGCGACGAACGCATCGGCAATGTCGGGGGCATACATCAGGTCGCGTATCTGCTCGCCCGGGGTGCAGCGTGCCGGCTGGCCCTGCAGCAGAGCCAGGCAAATCGCCGGGACCAGTCGGCCCGGCTGCTCGTCCGGGCCATACACCATAAAGATGCGGCCCCAGGCCGTACTCAGCTGCGTCGTCGCCGCCACGGTCTCCACCATCACCCGCAGGGCGTGTTTCGTTGCCCCATAGAGGGTCGTCGGACGCATCGGGGTCGTCGCCTCGTCGCAGACTCCCTGCGCCCAGTCATATTCGGCACACGTGCCGGCCATGACCAGTCGCTTCCCCCCATGACGCTGGAACTGATCCAGCAGGTACAGGCTGGCCTGGTACCAGCGTAGGTTTTCCGGCGACGTCCAGTACTTGCCGTGCTCGACGTACCAGGCAAAATGCAAAAGATGGGTGGGACGCACCCGCGCCACCAGCAGGGCGGTGGCCTCGGGATCCAGAAGGTCGGCCTGATGCCAGCAAATTCCGGACCCAGCAACCTGTCCGGCCTGGTCATTTGACCGGGAGGTCACCGCATGGACCTCATAGCCCCGGGCGAGCAACGGCGCCAGGCTATGGCGTCCGATCAGCCCCGTCGCACCGGTGACCAGGACCCGTTTCATCTGGGTGTCGCTCATCGGGTGGGGTTGCCGGCAGACCCACTGGGCACGGCCGCAATCACACCGGGCGGCATGCCCTTAAACGACATGGGGCTGGGAGAGAGGCATGATGAAGCGCCCACCCTGTTCCCGATAGGCAGCCTGTTGGGCCATGATCTCCTCGGCAAAGTTCCAGGTGAGCAACAGCACGTAGTCGGGCCGTACCGCCATCAGCTGGTCCGGCGACTCGATGAGCAAATGGGTTCCGGGGGTGTAATGACCCTGTTTGACCGTGCTGCGATCGACGACGAAGTCGAGGGTCTCGGCCCCGATGCCAAAGTAATTGAGCAGCGTGCTGCCTTTGGCGGAGGCCCCATAGGCGGCAATGCTCCGGCCCTCGGCCTTCAGTTCCCGCAGGACGTCGAGGAGCCCGGTCCGCAATTGTTCGACGTGTTTGGCGAAGTTCCGGTAGTAGGGCAGATGCGTGAGGCCCAACTGAGCCTCTTCCGCCAGCAGTTGGGCGACGGCCGGGGAGACCTGATGCCGACCGTCGGTGACGGCATCGGCTTTGCCGATGACGAAGCGCAACGAGCCGCCATGGATGGCCAGCCGCTCCACGTCGACGAGTTGCAGGCCATGACGCCGGACCAGGTGATCGACGGCGGTCAGCGAAAAGTAGCAGAGGTGCTCATGGTAGATTGTGTCGAACTCCACGTGTTCGATCATATCCCGGACGTACGGGGCCTCGATCACGGCCAGGCCGGCGTGTTTCAACAGCTGCCCGATGCCGGCCATGAAGCCGTTGAGATCGGCGACGTGGGCCATGACGTTGTTGGCGTGGATGACGTCGGCGTGCAGCCCCTCGGCAACCAGGGTCTCGGCCAGCTCCCGGGTGAAGAACTCGCAGCGGGTGCGGATCCCCCGCTCTTCCTGGGCGACTTTGGCGATGTTGGCGGCAGGCTCGATGCCGAGCACGGGGATGTCGCGCTGATGATAGTACTGGAGCAGATACCCGTCGTTGCTGGCGATCTCGACGCAGAGACTGTCCGGCCCCAGGTGCCGGCGCTCGACGAGCTGACCGACGAGGGTCTCGGCGTGGCGCAGCATGGTGTCCGAGAACGAGGAAAAGTAGAAATAGTTGCCGAATAGAGTCTCAGGCGGCACCGTCTCGGTGATCTGCACCAGACAGCAATCCGGGCAGAAGACCAGATCGAGCGGATAGGTGCCCTCGGGCTCGGCCAGCTGTGCCTGGGTCAGCAGGGCGTTGGCCAGCGGGGTGTCGCCCAAAGAGAGGACGGGCGTCAGGCGGGTCTGGCCGCACGAGCGGCAGGGGAAGACGCTCAGGTCGATTGACATAGGAAGTCTTTGTACCATGTGACGGTCCGGCTCAGGCCGTCGTCAATACTGAAGAGGGGCTGCCAATCCAGGCGGTCGCGGGCCTTGGTGGCGTCGAGATACTGGTGCTGGATCTCGTTGCTGGCCGTGTTCTGTACATCCGGCAACAGGTCGCTGCCCAGGGCCTTGAGCAGGCGTTGGGTCAGCTCCAGGACGGTCAGCTGCGTTTCGGTGGAAAAATTGAACGCCTCGCCCCGCAGGGTCGGATCGGCCACGAGCCGCTCGGCCAGGAGCATATAGGCGGCGGCGCCATCCTCGACGTAGAAGTAGTCCCGGATCAGACTGCCGTCCGACCGGATGACGGGCCGCTGGCCGCGGATGACGGAGCGGATCGTACCGGGGACGATGCGGTTCCAGTTCAGGTCGCCGCCGCCAAAGAAGTTGCCGCACCGGGTGATGGCGATCGGCATGCCGTAGGTGTGGGCGTAGGACTGGGCGATCAGGTCGGAGCAGGACTTGCTGACGTCGTAGGGGTGCCGACCCTGCAGGGCCGTCGTCTCGCGGTACGGCAGCACGTCGTGGTCGCCATAGGCCTTGTCCGACGAGGCCATGACGATGGCCTGCACGCGCGGACTGCGGCGGCAGGCTTCCAGCAGCGACCAGGTGCCGGCGATGTTGCTTTCGAAGGTGGAGACGGGGTTGGCGTTGGCAATCCCGACGATCGTCTGGGCCGCCAAGTGGATGACGGTATCGATCTCATACTCGCCCAGGGCCCGCTCCAGCAGGGCCTGGTCACAGATGTCGCCACGCACGACGCTGACCCGGTCGATCAGGCCGCTCTGCACCAGCTCGCTGTGCGGCACGCTGCCCCGGATCACGCAGACGACGTTGGCGCCGACGGCGAGCAACTGGCGGACCAGCCAGCCGCCGACGAGGCCCGTGGCCCCGGTGACGAGCGTGGGACGGTCCTGCCAAAAAGTCTCTGTCATGGTGCCCGTCACTCCCAGACCCGCCAGGGTGGCGATCCGCCCTGCCAAAGGTTTTCGAGCAGGTGCACATCCCGCAGGGTGTCCATGCACTGCCAGAAGGAATCGTGACGGTAGGCGGCCAACTGGCCGTCTGCGGCCAACCGTTCCAGGGCGGCGGCCTCCAGGCTCGACTGGTCGTCGTCGATGTAATCGAAGATGCCGGGCTCCAAAACCATAAAGCCGCCGTTGATCCAGCCTTCACCGATCTGCGGCTTTTCGGTGAATTTGGCGACCAGGTCGCCCTCGAAGACCAAACCGCCGAAACGGGCAGGCGGACGGACGGCCGTCACCGTGGCGAGCTTGCCCTGGGCCTTGTGAAAGGCGAGCAGGGCGTGCAGGTCAATGTTGGCGACCCCGTCCCCATAAGTGACCATGAAGGTTTCATTACCCAAGGCGGGCTGGAGGCGCTTGATGCGGCCGCCCGTCATGCTGTGCAGACCGGTGTCGATGAGGTGGATGCGCCAGTCCTCGACCTGTTTTTCGATGGGATCGACGATACCGGTGGCCAGATCGATCTTCATGCTGCCATTGAGCGTGTGATAGTCGATGAAGTAGCGTTTGATCATCTCGCCCTTGTAGCCGAGGGCGACGCAGAACTCATTGAAGCCGTAATGGGCGTAATGCTTCATGATGTGCCAGAGAATCGGCCGGCCGCCAATTTCGACCATGGGTTTTGGTTTGACTTCGGTTTCTTCGGACAGGCGTGTCCCCAGACCGCCCGCCAAGAGTGCGACTTTCATGCCCGTAACCGTTCCTCTCCCACTGAGACACCCCGACCAATGGGCCAACTGCCGATCGTCGTCACTGAGCGGGGCCGGGCGCCACCGTTCCGCATAACACGGGCCCGACAGGCTTTGGGGCCTTGCCAGTGTATCCGGTCGGCAGTTGGCCGGCGAGACTTAAAGTCTG